>NC_022781.1:2707500-2857500 GCF_000496285.1 Bacillus toyonensis BCT-7112
ATAAGTAGGCAAATCCGCTTATCGTGAAGGCTGAGCTGTGATGGGGAAGCTCCTTATGGAGCGAAGTCTTTGATTCCCCGCTGCCAAGAAAAGCTTCTAGCGAGATAAAAGGTGCCTGTACCGCAAACCGACACAGGTAGGCGAGGAGAGAATCCTAAGGTGTGCGAGAGAACTCTGGTTAAGGAACTCGGCAAAATGACCCCGTAACTTCGGGAGAAGGGGTGCTTTCTTAACGGAAAGCCGCAGTGAATAGGCCCAAGCGACTGTTTAGCAAAAACACAGGTCTCTGCGAAGCCGTAAGGCGAAGTATAGGGGCTGACACCTGCCCGGTGCTGGAAGGTTAAGGAGAGGGGTTAGCGTAAGCGAAGCTCTGAACTGAAGCCCCAGTAAACGGCGGCCGTAACTATAACGGTCCTAAGGTAGCGAAATTCCTTGTCGGGTAAGTTCCGACCCGCACGAAAGGTGTAACGATTTGGGCACTGTCTCAACCAGAGACTCGGTGAAATTATAGTACCTGTGAAGATGCAGGTTACCCGCGACAGGACGGAAAGACCCCGTGGAGCTTTACTGTAGCCTGATATTGAATTTTGGTACAGTTTGTACAGGATAGGCGGGAGCCATTGAAACCGGAGCGCTAGCTTCGGTGGAGGCGCTGGTGGGATACCGCCCTGACTGTATTGAAATTCTAACCTACGGGTCTTATCGACCCGGGAGACAGTGTCAGGTGGGCAGTTTGACTGGGGCGGTCGCCTCCTAAAGTGTAACGGAGGCGCCCAAAGGTTCCCTCAGAATGGTTGGAAATCATTCGTAGAGTGCAAAGGCATAAGGGAGCTTGACTGCGAGACCTACAAGTCGAGCAGGGACGAAAGTCGGGCTTAGTGATCCGGTGGTTCCGCATGGAAGGGCCATCGCTCAACGGATAAAAGCTACCCCGGGGATAACAGGCTTATCTCCCCCAAGAGTCCACATCGACGGGGAGGTTTGGCACCTCGATGTCGGCTCATCGCATCCTGGGGCTGTAGTCGGTCCCAAGGGTTGGGCTGTTCGCCCATTAAAGCGGTACGCGAGCTGGGTTCAGAACGTCGTGAGACAGTTCGGTCCCTATCCGTCGTGGGCGTAGGAAATTTGAGAGGAGCTGTCCTTAGTACGAGAGGACCGGGATGGACGCACCGCTGGTGTACCAGTTGTTCTGCCAAGGGCATAGCTGGGTAGCTATGTGCGGAAGGGATAAGTGCTGAAAGCATCTAAGCATGAAGCCCCCCTCAAGATGAGATTTCCCATAGCGTAAGCTAGTAAGATCCCTGAAAGATGATCAGGTTGATAGGTTCGAGGTGGAAGCATGGTGACATGTGGAGCTGACGAATACTAATAGATCGAGGACTTAACCATATAATATGTAGCAAATGTTATCTAGTTTTGAAGGAATATGCCTTCATAGTTTGGTGATGATGGCAGAGAGGTCACACCCGTTCCCATACCGAACACGGAAGTTAAGCTCTCTAGCGCCGATGGTAGTTGGGACCTTGTCCCTGTGAGAGTAGGACGTCGCCAAGCAACTAAAACACGAGTCAAATGACTCGTGTTTTTTCGTGTTTTATTTTATAATCCATAGTAATAAAAAAATGTGTTTAAAGTATTAATATTTTGATTAAATACAGGAGAATGTGGCTAGGATAGTGAATAAGCAAAAGAGTTGCAAATTTTATTAATACGTATATAATTAAAGTCAAAGATAGTCAAAGTCAATAAAGGTGGCGGATAAATGAGAAATATATCTGATATCATTGAGCAATATCTAAAGCAAGTTATTGACTTAAGCAATAATAATGTGATTGAAATTAAGAGAAATGAGATTGCGGATCGGTTCGAGTGCGTACCATCTCAAATCAATTATGTAATCAATACCCGTTTTACGTTAGAAAGAGGATTTGTAGTAGAAAGTAAACGTGGTGGAGGAGGTTACATTCGCATTATAAAAGTCAAACTGCATGACGATATAGACATTATTGATCAAATGCTTCATATGATTGATCATAGTGTTGCGCAAGGGAATGCAGAAAGCATGATTATACGTTTAATAGAAGAGGGAATCATAACAAATCGTGAAGCGAAACTGATGTTAAGCGTAATAGATCGTTCTGTATTATCAATGGATGTTCCTTCTCGAGATGAACTTAGGGCTCGAATATTATGCGCAATGTTAAGAACACTGAAATATAAATAAATATAGCTTTTGTAAAAGAATGATGACTAAGATAAAGCAATTAAATGTTGTAGAAGTTTTGAAAAAGAACATGCACTTTTATTTAAACGGATTCAGGAAAGCGAACAATCTAGTAATGTATGAAAAGTATCATGAGATAGAGCGTTCCTGTTGTAAAGGTGGGGATAGTGATGACTTGTCAAAACTGTAATATAAGACCAGCGACTTTACATTATACAAAAGTAATTAACGAGAAGAAGGCGGAAGTTCATCTTTGTGAGCAATGTGCAGAGCAAAGTGGCTATACGTCTTTCTTTCAATCATCGCAGTCTAACTTTTCATTTCATGATTTATTTGCTGGTTTATTACACGGTGAATCAACAATGTTTGAAGAAGGAAAAAATGGATTTTCAAATGCAAATATAGTAAGATGCCCAGATTGTAAGATGACATATGAACAATTTACAAAAGTGGGACGTTTTGGCTGTTCTTCTTGCTACGATACATTTAAGGAGCATTTAAAGCCACTATTAAAACGTCTTCATGGTGGGCATACAGATCATTGTGGAAAAATTCCGGAACGTATAGAAGGAAATATCCACTTAAAGAAAGAATTAGATGAACTAAAACTCATTCTGAAACAATGCGTACAGAAAGAGGAATTTGAGAAAGCTGCAGAGGTAAGAGATAAGATTCGAGGTCTTGAAATACATCTTAGTGAGCATAGAGAGGGGGAATAGTTCTATGTCACTGGACAAAATTATGAATGAAGCGATTAGTCCATGGATGAAGGGGGATGGCCCTGATTCTGATATTGTTTTAAGTAGTCGAATTCGTTTGGCTCGTAATTTTAAACAATATCAATTTTCTACTATGCAAAACGAAGAAGAAGCTAAACAGATTCATGAATTATTTAAAAAGAAATTTATAAATAAAGCAGTAGGGTCCTTTGGGGAGTTTGGACTATTAAAGATGAATGAATTAACCCCTCTTCAAAGGAGAGTTTTAGTCGAAAAGCATTTAATTAGTCCAAATCTTGCAGGGACAGAATATGGAGCATGTCTACTATCAGAAAGTGAACATATTAGTGTTATGCTTAATGAAGAAGACCATATTCGGATTCAGTGCCTATTTTCAGGATTACAGTTATCAGAGGCGCTTCAAAGCGCCAATCAAATAGATAATTGGATTGAGAAAGAAGTTGAATACGCTTTTGATGAATCACTTGGATATATTACAAGCTGTCCTACTAATGTTGGCACAGGGTTAAGAGCTTCTGTGATGATTCATTTACCGGGACTGGTTTTAACAAAAAGAATTAGCCGTATTATACAAGTAATTCAAAAATTAGGGTTAGTAGTAAGAGGAATATACGGTGAAGGTAGCGAAGCGTTAGGTAATATATTTCAAGTGTCAAATCAAATGACGCTAGGAAAGTCTGAAGAAGATATTATTGCAGATTTAAAAGGTGTCATTCAACAAATTATACAGCAAGAAAAAATGGCTAGAGAATTAATTGTACAAAATTCAAGTATTGAACTTGAAGATAAGGTTTATCGTTCTTACGGCATACTAGCAAACAGTCGTTTAATTCAATCTGCAGAAGCTGCTAATTGCTTATCAGATGTACGACTTGGTATTGATCTAGGATATATAAAAGGTATATCGAGAAATATTTTGACGGAGTTAATGGTTCTTACTCAACCGGGCATTTTACAACAATACGCGGGAGGACCTTTAGGGCCAGAAGAAAGAGATTATCGAAGATCAACCTTAATCCGTGAGCGATTACGTATTGAAAAAAACTAAGCGCAAGTAGGAGGCGATTTCTATGATGTTTGGAAGATTTACAGAAAGAGCACAGAAAGTATTAGCTTTATCTCAAGAGGAAGCAATTCGTATTGGGCATAATAATATTGGAACAGAACATATTTTACTTGGGCTTGTACGCGAAGGTGAAGGAATTGCAGCAAAAGCGTTAATTGCTCTTGGATTAAGTCCAGAGAAAGTTCAAAAAGAAGTAGAAGCGTTAATTGGGCGTGGAACAGAAGCTTCTCAAACTGTACATTATACACCTCGTGCTAAAAAGGTTATTGAATTATCTATGGATGAAGCGCGTAAGCTAGGCCATTCTTACGTTGGAACAGAACACATTTTACTCGGTTTAATCCGTGAAGGTGAAGGTGTAGCGGCACGTGTTTTAAATAATTTAGGTGTAAGTTTAAATAAAGCGAGACAACAAGTGTTACAACTTCTTGGAAGTAATGAAGCTAGTTCAGGTCATCAAGGTGGTTCAGCAACAAATGCAAATACACCGACACTTGACAGTTTAGCAAGGGACTTAACAGTTGTTGCACGTGAAAATCGCTTAGACCCTGTTATTGGACGTGGTAAAGAAATTCAACGTGTAATTGAGGTGTTAAGCCGTAGAACGAAAAACAACCCAGTATTAATCGGTGAGCCTGGTGTAGGTAAAACGGCAATTGCAGAAGGATTAGCACAGCAAATTGTAAATAATGAAGTTCCTGAAACTTTAAGAGATAAGCGTGTTATGACACTAGACATGGGTACAGTAGTAGCTGGAACGAAATATCGCGGTGAATTTGAAGACCGTTTAAAGAAAGTGATGGATGAAATTCGCCAAGCAGGCAATATTATTCTATTTATTGATGAGCTTCATACATTAATTGGTGCAGGTGGAGCAGAAGGTGCAATCGATGCATCGAATATTTTAAAACCATCTTTAGCACGAGGAGAGTTGCAATGTATTGGGGCGACAACTTTAGATGAGTATCGCAAATATATTGAAAAAGACGCGGCTTTAGAAAGACGTTTTCAACCAATTCATGTTGATGAGCCAAGTTTAGAAGAATCGATTCAAATCTTGAAAGGTTTACGTGACCGTTATGAGGCGCATCACCGTGTATCTATTACAGATGACGCTATTGATGCAGCAGTAAAACTTTCAGATCGTTATATTACAGATCGCTTTTTACCGGATAAAGCAATTGATTTAATTGATGAAGCTGCTTCAAAAGTTCGCTTACGTTCTTATACAACACCACCAAACTTAAAAGAGCTTGAAGTGAAGCTTGAGGAGATTCGAAAAGAAAAAGATGCGGCTGTACAAAGTCAAGAATTTGAAAAGGCTGCATCTTTACGTGATATGGAACAACGCTTACGAGAGAAGTTAGAAGATACAAAACGTCAATGGAAAGAGCAACAAGGAAAAGAAAATTCAGAGGTTACGGTAGAAGATATTGCAAATGTCGTTTCTACATGGACGCGTATCCCAGTTTCTAAACTTGCACAAACAGAGACTGATAAATTATTAAACTTAGAATCCATTCTTCATGATCGTTTAATTGGTCAAGATGAAGCGGTAGTAGCTGTAGCAAAAGCTGTTCGTCGTGCGAGAGCAGGATTAAAAGATCCGAAGCGCCCAATTGGTTCATTTATTTTCTTAGGGCCAACAGGTGTAGGTAAAACAGAACTTGCAAGAGCACTAGCAGAATCTATGTTCGGTGATGAAGATGCAATGATTCGCATCGATATGTCAGAGTACATGGAGAAGCATTCTACTTCCCGTTTAGTTGGTTCTCCTCCAGGATATGTTGGATATGAAGAAGGTGGACAATTAACAGAGAAAGTTCGTCGCAAGCCATATTCAGTTGTCTTATTAGATGAGGTAGAGAAAGCTCATCCGGATGTGTTTAATATTTTACTACAAGTATTAGAAGATGGTCGTTTAACCGATTCTAAAGGACGTACAGTAGATTTCCGTAATACAATTGTTATTATGACATCTAACGTTGGGGCAGATGCATTAAAACGTAATAAGTATCTTGGATTTAACGTACAAGATGAGAGCCGCGATTATTCGGATATGAAAGGTAAAGTAATGGACGAACTGAAAAAAGCATTTCGTCCAGAATTCTTAAACCGTATCGATGAAATTATCGTATTCCATATGCTTGAGAAAAAACATATTCAAGAAATTGTAACTCTTATGGTAAATCAGTTAGTGAATCGCTTAAAAGAACAAGAAATCGAATTGCAATTAACAGAAGGGGCAATTTCTGCTATTGCTGATAAAGGATTTGATCGTGAGTACGGTGCTCGTCCGCTTCGTAGGGCAATTCAGAAGCATGTAGAAGATAGACTATCTGAAGAACTTTTAAAAGGTGCTATTGAGAAAGGACAAAAAGTTATCTTTGATGTAGAAGGAGAATCATTTGTCATTCATAGTGCGGAAAAGGTAAAATAAGTATAGACAAACAAAGAGGGCTACGCGATAGCCCTCTTTCTTGTACGAGAAGGATAAACGTTTATAGACGAAAGTGAAGTGAACTATAAAAAGGTATGGCTAAAAAGAAAACGAAATTTATATGTCAAGAATGTGGTTATCAGTCACCGAAATATATGGGTAAATGTCCCGGATGTGGTCAATGGAATACACTTGTTGAAGAGATGGAACCAGTTGTATCATCAAGGCGCCTTAATTACGCGAATGCAATTCAAACGGAAGTAACAAAACCAAGACGTCTTACTGAAGTAGAAACAAAGTCTGAGGCACGTATTGAAACGGAATTTCAAGAGTTTAACCGTGTGCTTGGTGGCGGAATTGTAGATGGGTCCTTAGTACTTATTGGTGGAGACCCTGGGATTGGAAAATCAACATTACTATTACAGATTTCATCGCAATTAGCAGATTCTTCATATGATGTATTATACATATCGGGTGAGGAGTCGGCAAAGCAGATTAAACTTCGTGCAGATCGTTTGCATGTAAAGGGTAGCAATCTATTTGTTGTAGCAGAGACAGACTTGCAGCGTATTGCAGCACATATTGAAGAAATGAATCCAGCTTTTGTTGTTATTGATTCTATTCAAACGATACATTTACCTGAAGTGACGTCAGCGCCAGGAAGTGTGGCACAAGTACGTGAATGTACAGCGGAATTAATGAAACTTGCAAAAACAAAAGGAATCCCTATTTTCATCGTCGGGCATGTGACAAAAGAAGGAGCAATTGCAGGACCTCGTATGTTAGAACATATGGTCGATGCAGTTCTCTACTTTGAGGGAGATCGACACCATACGTATCGTATTTTACGAGCTGTGAAGAACCGTTTTGGTTCCACGAATGAAATGGGTATCTTTGAAATGAAAGAGCTTGGTCTTGCGGAAGTTTTAAATCCTTCTGAAATCTTCCTTGAGGAAAGGCCGGTTGGTGTTGCAGGGTCAACAGTAGTTGCTTCAATGGAAGGAACAAGACCGGTTTTAGTAGAAATACAAGCTTTAATCTCCCCTACTAGTTTTGGAAATCCTCGAAGAATGGCGACGGGAATTGATCATAACCGTGTTTCGCTTATTATGGCAGTATTAGAAAAAAGAACAGGCTTACTATTGCAAAATCAAGATGCATATTTAAAAGTAGCTGGTGGTTTGAAATTAGATGAACCGGCAATTGATTTAGCGGTGGCTTTAAGTATAGCCTCAAGTTTTAGGGATAAATCTACGGCACCAACCGATGCAGTAATAGGAGAAGTAGGATTAACTGGAGAAATAAGAAGAGTATCAAGAATCGAACAACGTGTACAAGAAGCGGCTAAATTAGGATTTCAACGTGTTATTATTCCTAGAAAAAACTTAGGAGGATGGACAATTCCAGATGGGATTGAGGTTGTAGGTGTTTCTAATTTAGGAGAAGCGCTTCGTTTGACATTAGGAGGCTAGGCTATGGAAGAAAATAAGCAACGTGTCAAAAGTATGATTAATATTTTACAGCTCGTGGCCCCAGGGACACCACTGCGCGAAGGGATAGATAATGTACTTCGCGCACAAACAGGGGGACTAATTGTTCTTGGATATAATGAGCAGATTAAAAGTATTGTTGATGGCGGTTTTCACATTAATTGTGCATTCTCTCCTGCTAGTTTATATGAATTAGCAAAAATGGACGGGGCACTTATTTTAAATGAAACGGGAAGTAAAATTTTAATAGCAAATGCACAGTTAGTTCCAGAGGCATCTATTGATTCTATTGAAACAGGCATGCGTCACCGAACAGCAGAACGTGTAGCGAAGCAGACTGGTAGCCTTGTTGTAGCTATTTCACAAAGACGTAACGTAATTACGCTATATCAAGGGAACTTACGTTATACACTAAAAGATATAGGGGTTATTTTAACAAAGGCAAATCAGGCTATTCAAACGTTAGAAAAATATAAGGCTGTATGGAATGATGGTATTACGAATTTGGGCATTCTAGAATTTGAAGAGGTCGTTACAATGTCCGAGGTCGTTCACGTTTTACATAGTGTTGAAATGGTACTGCGTATTAAAAATGAAATATTGAGCTATATTCATGAGCTAGGAACAGAAGGTAGGTTAATCCGTTTACAACTTACAGAACTACTAGCTGATTTAGAGGCAGAGGCAGCATTATTAATCAAAGATTATCACCAAGAAAAAACACAAGACCATCATCAAATTTTGAAAAAGTTGCAGGACCTTGCAAATACACAACTTTTAGAGGATAGTGATTTAGTAAAATTACTTGGCTACCCAGGGCAAACGAGTTTAGAAGAAAGTGTGACGCCAAGGGGATATCGAATCACAAGCAAAATCTCTCGTGTTCCGCCACTTATCATTGAAAATTTAATTAATCGATTCAAAACGTTGCAAGGTGTTTGTCGCGCGACTATTCATGAATTGGATGATGTGGAAGGAATTGGAGAAGTAAGGGCGAAGAAAATACGAGAAGGCTTAAAAAGAATTCAAGAGCATCTCTATATGAGTAGACACAATTAAGAATATTACATTGATTCCATAATATAACGACACTAGAACATTTTTGGTATATGATATGATATATTGGTAAATAAAACTATTTATAAAAAAACACGTCCGCTTTTGCATTCGGCGTTTTGATTAGCGAAACAATGGTTAATAATGAGTAGGAGGTGGTTGGATGTTAAAACGGATCGTACAGCTCTTCTTTCTAGTAATTGGGGGAGCGTTAGGGATTTACTTAATCCCAAAAGTTATTAATGTATTAGACATCGGTGCTGTTCCTTTATTGGAAGGATCGTATGTTCGTGCAATTATTGGTGCAATTATTTTATTTTTAACAACATTTTGGCTTGTAGATTATATTGTTCAACTTATTAAGCATATTGAAGAGGCTCTTGTAAAGGCGCCTGTAGCAGATGTTTTATTTGGTACATTAGGTTTAATCTCTGGTCTCATTGTTGCATATTTAATTTTAATACCAATTCGTGAATTTACAATTCCGGTTATTAGCACAGTATTGCAAGTGTTCTTTACTCTTTTACTTGGATATTTAGGATTCCAAGTAGGATTTAAAAAGAGGAATGAATTGCTAGGATTATTTACATTACCCCAACGCGGAGGTAAGAAGAAAAACAATAGTGAGAACGAAGAGATAGAGGTAGAAAAATCTACGGCTCATTGGAAAATTCTCGATACGAGTGTAATTATTGATGGACGTATTGCTGATATTTGCCAAACGAAGTTTTTAGAAGGAACAATTGTAATTCCACAATTCGTATTAGAAGAGCTTCAGCATATTGCCGACTCCTCCGATGCTTTAAAGCGTAATCGTGGTCGCAGAGGACTAGACATTTTAAATCGTATTCAAAAAGAGATGCCGATTCCGGTAGAAATTTATGAAGGCGATTTCGAGGATATCCAAGAGGTGGATAGCAAACTTGTAAAGTTAGCTAAAATCACCGGTGGAACTGTAGTAACAAATGATTTTAACTTAAATAAAGTTTCTGAATTACAAGGAGTAACGGTGTTAAACATTAATGATTTAGCTAATGCAATTAAACCAGTTGTACTCCCTGGCGAAGAATTAAGTGTTTATGTTGTGAAAGATGGTAAAGAGCAAAACCAAGGTGTTGCGTACTTAGATGATGGTACGATGATTGTAGTAGAAGATGGTAGAGAGTATGTAGGTTCGCAACTTAATGTACTAGTTACTAGCGTATTACAAACATCGGCTGGTCGTATGATTTTCGCAAAACGTAAATTATTAGAAAAAGCATTATAGGTAGAGGATTATTAATATGTATACATTAATTATTCCGGCAGCCGGTCAAGGAAAGCGGATGGGTGCTGGCAAAAATAAGTTGTTCTTACTTATAAATGAAGTACCGATTATCGTGCATACATTACGTGCTTTTGAAAGAGATAAGGCGTGCAAAAGTATTGTTATGGCAATTAACGAAGAGGAACGCCCGTATTTTGAAGAATTAATGCAGAAGTATCCGATTGAAAAACAGGTGCAATTTATTCAAGGTGGGGCTGAAAGACAAGATAGTGTATATAACGCGATTCAGCATGCAAGTGATGTGGAATACGTTCTTGTGCATGACGGAGCGCGCCCATTCGTAACGAATAAAGTGATTCAAGATGTATTAACAGCAGCAGAAAAATATGGGGCTTCCATTTGTGCAGTGCCAGTAAAGGATACAGTGAAGAAAGTAGAGCAAGATGTTGTTGTCGAAACGGTAGAACGATCTCAGCTTAAGGCTGTACAAACACCGCAAGGGTTCTCTGTTTCGCTTTTGTTAGAAGCTCATAGAAGTGCAAAACAGAGCTGTTTTCTTGGTACAGATGATGCAAGTCTCGTAGAACGCATTGGTAAGCAAGTAGGTGTAGTAGAGGGGAGTTACTATAATATTAAAGTGACGACTCCAGAGGATTTACTAATTGCTGAAAGTTTCCTTCATGTTCAGAAAAAATAGCCGTGATGGTGTATAACAAAGGAAAGCTCGGCAATAGCCGGGCTTTTCTTTGTAAGGATATCGATATAATATAGAGTCATAAAGCTCAGTGGTTTAGCTCAAGGAGGATGTAAAGAATGTTTCGAATTGGACAAGGTTTTGATGTACATGAATTTGCGGAAGGTAGACCGTTAATTATTGGCGGAATTACAATTCCTCATGAGAAGGGATTAATCGGTCACTCAGATGCGGATGTATTGTTACATACGATTGCTGACGCATGTCTAGGAGCAATTGCAGCAGGAGATATTGGAAAGCATTTTCCTGATACTGATCCTGCCTTTAAAGATGCAGATTCAGCTATATTACTACAAAAGGTTTGGGGATTTGTACGCGAACAAGGTTACGAGCTAGGAAATCTAGATTGTACAATTATTGCTCAAAAGCCAAAAATGGCACCGCATATTGAAAGTATGCGTAAACGTATTAGTGAACTGTTAGAAACGTCTATAGATAACATTAATGTAAAGGCAACAACAACAGAAAAATTAGGATTTACAGGTAGAGAAGAAGGAATTGCTTCTCAAGCAGTGGTATTATTACAGAAAAAATAATGGTTTTTAATTCGTAAGATGGATAATCACATTTTTTTGTTGTACAATTATAGAATGTGTTGACATTAAGAATGGAAGGTGTACCAATTATGGAAAAGCAAGTGAGAGTGCGCTATGCGCCAAGTCCAACAGGACACTTACATATCGGAAATGCGCGTACGGCATTATTTAATTATTTATTTGCTCGTCATCAAGATGGTAAGTTTATTATTCGTATTGAAGATACTGATGTAAAACGTAATGTTGCAGGTGGAGAAGAAAGCCAATTAAAATACTTGAAATGGCTCGGTATGGACTGGGATGAAGGTGTTGATGTTGGTGGTGAATTCGGACCATATCGTCAAACAGAGCGTTTAGATATTTATAAAAAATTATATCTAGATTTATTAGAGCGTGGTTTAGCTTACAAATGTTATATGACAGAAGAAGAGCTGGAAGCAGAGCGTGAAGGACAAATTTCTCGTGGTGAAACACCTCGTTATGCAGGTAACCATCGTGATTTAACTGAAGAACAAATGAAAGAATTTGAAGCTGAGGGACGTATTCCAAGTATTCGTTTCCGTGTACCAGCTGATCGTGATTACACATTCAAAGACATCGTAAAAGATGAAGTCGCATTCCATTCAAATGATTTCGGTGATTTTGTTATCGTGAAAAAAGATGGAATTCCAACTTATAACTTTGCGGTAGCAGTAGATGATCACTTAATGGAGATTACACATGTGCTTCGTGGCGATGATCATATTTCAAATACGCCAAAACAAATGATGATATATGAAGCTTTCGGTTGGGACATCCCACAATTCGGTCATATGACCCTAATTGTTAACGAAAGCCGTAAAAAGTTAAGTAAACGTGATGAATCTATTATTCAATTTATTGAGCAATATAAAGAGCTAGGATATCTTCCAGAAGCAATCTTTAACTTTATTGCACTACTAGGTTGGTCGCCGGTAGGAGAAGAAGAAATCTTCTCTAAAGATGAGTTCATCAAAATGTTCGATGCAGCTCGTTTATCAAAATCACCTGCATTATTTGATTCTCAAAAATTAAAATGGATGAACAACCAGTATATGAAAAAGCAAGATTTAGATACGGTTGTAGAGTTAAGTTTACCGCATTTAGTGAAAGCTGGACGTGTGGGCGAAACTTTAAGTGAACAAGAACAAGCTTGGATTCGTGATGTAATTGCTTTATATCATGACCAAATGAGTTTCGGAGCTGAAATCGTAGAGCTTTCTGAAATGTTCTTTAAAGATCATGTTGATTATGAAGAAGAAGGGCAAGAAGTGTTAAATGGTGAACAGGTACCTGAAGTACTTCGTGCATTTGCTGGTCAAATAGAAGTTCTAGAAGCGATGGAGCCTGCAGCGATTAAGGCAGCTATTAAAGCAGTTCAAAAGGAAACAGGGCATAAAGGTAAAAACTTATTTATGCCAATCCGTGTTGCTACTACTGGTCAAACACATGGTCCAGAGCTTCCTAATGCGATTGCACTTCTTGGGAAAGAAAAAGTTTTAAATCGTCTTCAAAAAGTAATTGGTTAACATTTTCTAGGTTTAGAAATATAATAAGTATACTTAAAATCTAATAAGGAAAAGCGACGAGAAGGAGAAGTAGAAAATCAGGCTTTTTACAGAGAGAACCACCTTTAGGCTGGAAGTGGTTTATAAGCGGATTTTTGAAATGCCCCTTCGAGTCTTCTGCTGAACAACGAATTGTTTCGTGAAATGTCTTAGGGCGTAAAGTAAGCAGAAGCGGTGTACACCGTTATCATGGATGAGTTTGAGGCTTTTTTATTAGCCTAAACAGAGTGGAACCGCGCTTAAAAGGCGTCTCTGTCAATATGACAGAGGCGTCTTTTTTATACCGTAAAAGTGGGTATAAGTATAAGTTTGATCTCCTTGTATAAAGATTTAGAGGATAAGTGGGGAGTTAAGGGAGTTAGTTCACTCGAAAAAGCAGCCCATAAAGGGGAGGGGACATCGATGTTTAAGAGGCTTCGGGAAGATATTGAAGTCGTTTTTGAACAGGATCCAGCGGCACGAAGTTATTTCGAAGTCATTTTGACTTACTCTGGATTACATGCAGTTTGGGCCCATCGAATTGCACATGCTTTTTATAAAAAGAATTTCTTTTTTATTGCACGTTGGATTTCACAAGTTAGTCGGTTTTTTACTGGCATTGAGATTCATCCAGGAGCAACAATTGGTCGTCATTTTTTCATTGACCATGGAATGGGTGTTGTAATTGGAGAAACGTGTGAGATTGGTGATAATGTAACAATTTATCAAGGTGTTACATTAGGTGGTACGGGAAAAGAAAAGGGAAAGAGGCACCCTACAATTCAGGATAATGTATTAATTGCAACAGGTGCTAAAGTACTAGGCTCAATTACTGTTGGAGAGAATTCTAAAATTGGAGCAGGATCCGTTGTATTAAAAGAAGTCCCTGCGCATTCTACAGTTGTAGGTATACCTGGCCGAGTCGTTATTCAAAATGGAGTGAAGATTGGTCAAGAGTTAAATCATTCCGATCTTCCGGATCCGATTTTTGATAAATTAAAGGTTATGGAAGCAGAACTTGATAAATTGAAAAAGCAACTTGAAGTAAAGGTAGAAAGGAAGGATAAAAATGACTATTCACATTTATAATACGCTAACACGTCAAAAGGAAAAGTTTATTCCATTAGAAGAAAATAAGGTAAAGATGTATGTTTGCGGTCCTACAGTATATAACTACATCCATATTGGGAATGCGAGACCCCCTATGGTGTTCGATACAGTACGCCGTTATTTAGAATACAAAGGGTACGAAGTGCAGTATGTATCTAACTTTACTGACGTAGATGATAAATTAATTAAAGCAGCAAATGAATTAGGTGAAGATGTACCGACAATTGCTGACCGTTTCGTTGAAGCATATTTTGAAGATGTAACCGCACTAGGTTGCAAACATGCAACAGTTCATCCGCGTGTAACAGAAAATATGGATATTATTATTGAATTTATTCAAGAACTTGTGAATAAAGGGTATGCATATGAATCAGAAGGTGATGTGTACTTTAGAACGAAAGAATTCGAAGGTTACGGTAAATTATCGCATCAGCCAATCGCTGATTTACGTCATGGTGCACGTATTGAAGTAGGAGAAAAGAAACAAGACCCTCTTGACTTTGCTTTATGGAAAGCTGCAAAAGAGGGAGAAATCTTCTGGGAAAGCCCTTGGGGGAAAGGACGTCCAGGGTGGCATATTGAATGCTCAGCGATGGCACGTAAGTACTTAGGGGATACAATTGACATTCATGCTGGTGGTCAAGACTTAGCATTTCCTCATCATGAAAATGAAATTGCACAGTCCGAGGCGTTGACTGGAAAAACATTTGCACGTTACTGGATGCATAATGGATATATTAATATTGATAATGAGAAGATGTCTAAGTCACTTGGAAACTTCATTTTAGTTCACGATATCATTAAGCAATATGATCCACAGTTAATTAGATTCTTTATGCTATCAGTACATTACCGTCATCCAATTAACTTTAGTGAAGAGTTATTACAAAGTACGAATAACGGGCTAGAAAGAATTAAAACAGCTTACGGTAACTTAAAGCATCGTATGGAAAGTAGCGCGAATTTAACAGATCATAATGAGAAATGGTTAGCTGAGATGGAAAAATTCCAGGCTGCATTTGAAGAAGCAATGGATGATGACTTCAATACTGCTAATGCGATTACTGAATTATATAATGTAGCAAATCACGCAAATCAATATTTATTAGAAGAACATACTTCTAAAGTTGTAATTGAAGCATACGTGAAACAACTTGAAACATTATTCGATATTTTAGGATTAGAATTAGCAAAAGAAGAATTGCTTGATGAGGAAATTGAGGTGCTTATCCAAAAGCGTATTGAAGCTCGTAAAAATCGTGATTTCGCATTATCTGATCAAATTCGCGATGATTTAAAAGAACGTAATATTATTTTAGAAGATACCGCACAAGGTACAAGATGGAAAAGAGGATAAGAATGATTGATGCAAAGCAATTAAACAGCTTAGCGTTAGCATATATGGGTGATGCGGTATATGAACAATATATCCGCTATCACCTCCTTCAAAAAGGAAAGGTTCGTCCTAATCAATTACATCGCTTAGGGACGAGCTTTGTTTCGGCAAAAGCACAGGCGAAAGTTGTTTATCATTTATTAGAGACGTCATTTTTGACAGAGGAAGAAGAGGCGGTATTAAGAAGAGGGCGTAATGCAAATTCAGGTACCGTTCCGAAAAATACGGATGTACAAACATATCGACATAGTACAGCCTTTGAAGCGCTAATTGGTTATCATCACTTATTAAATAATCGTGAAAGATTAGACGAAATTGTATATAAGGCAATTGCAGTTTTAGAAGAAAAGGAAGGGGGCACATCATCATGAGTAGTGAATATATTATCGGACGTAACCCTGTAATTGAAGCGTTACGATCAGGGAGAGATATTAATAAAATTTGGATCGCGGAAGGTGCTGCCAAAGGGCAAGTGCAGATTGTACTAGCATTAGCGAAAGAAAATAAGATTATTTTACAACATGCACCAAAGAAGAAGTTAGATCAATTAGTTGAGGGTAATCATCAAGGTGTAATTGCTCAAGTAGCTGCATACCAGTATGCTGAATTAGAAGATTTATTCAAAGTAGCAGAAAAACGTAATGAAGATCCATTCTTCTTAATCTTAGATGAAATTGAAGATCCGCATAACCTAGGTTCTATTATGCGTACTGCTGATGCCACAGGAGCTCATGGGGTTATTATTCCGAAAAGAAGGGCTGTAGGACTTACAGCATCAGTTGCAAAAGCATCAACAGGAGCAATTGAATATATTCCAGTTGCGCGCGTAACAAACTTATCTCGCACAATTGATGAATTGAAGGAACGCGGACTTTGGATTGCTGGTACAGATGCCAAAGGAAAAACGGATTACCGTAATTTAGATGGTAAAATGCCGATTGGATTAGTAATTGGTAGTGAAGGAAAAGGTATGAGTCGTATTATTGGTGAAAAGTGTGATTTCTTAATTACTTTACCGATGGTTGGTAAAGTTACATCCTTAAATGCTTCAGTAGCCGCAAGTTTGTTAATGTATGAGGTATATCGTAAACGTCACGAAATTGGTAAATAAAAAATGAACGATATTTTAATCGTTGACGGTTACAACATTATCGGAGCTTGGGGAGACTTGAAAAAACTACGGGATGTAGATTTGCAATCATCAAGAGACGCGCTTATTGATAAGATGGCGGATTATCAAGGATATACAGGAACGAAAGTAATGATAGTCTTTGATGCCTATACAGTCCACGGTATTGAAAAAAAGATGAAACAATCGCGGGTGGAAGTAATATTCACGCGCAAAAATCAAACTGCGGACGAAAAGATAGAGAAACTTGCGATTGAGCTTAGAAATATAAATACACAAATATATGTTGCGACTTCTGATTATACGGAACAATGGGTTATATTTGCGCAAGGTGCCCTTCGGAAATCTGCGCGTGAATTAGAGTTAGAAGTACAAGCGATGGAACAACAAGTAAGAAGACGTACAAAAGACACGAAAGAAAAGCAACCTGCCATGCGAAAGATATTTAGTGAGGATATTACAGAAAAATTAGAAAAATTAAGAAGAGGAGAGCGTTGAAGCATTGACGCTCTTTGTCTTTTTACTGTATAATATTGCTAAATAAATAGCGGTCGGAGGGATCAAGGTGGAAGCAGGCTTCGTAAGTGTAGGCGACGTTACATTTCGTGATTTAGAGGATGAGGCAATCGTTGAGTTAGTTCGAAAAGGTAATACTGACGCTCTAGAATATTTAATTCATAAATATAAGAACTTTGTTCGCGCGAAATCAAGATCTTATTTCTTAGTGGGTGCCGATCGAGAAGATATTGTTCAAGAAGGTATGATTGGATTGTTTAAAGCAATTCGTGATTATAAAGAGGACAAGCTGTCTTCGTTCAAAGCATTTGCTGAACTGTGTATTACTCGACAAATTATTACCGCTATTAAAACAGCAACAAGACAAAAACATATTCCTTTAAATTCGTATGTGTCTTTAGATAAGCCGATTTACGATGAGGAATCTGATCGAACGTTATTGGATGTTATTTCCGAAGCGAAGGTGACTGATCCTGAAGAGATGATCATTAGTCAAGAAGAATATACCGACATAGAGTCTAAAATATCTGAATTATTAAGCGATTTAGAAAGAAAAGTACTTTCTTTATACTTAGATGGTCGCTCTTATCAAGAGATTTCGGAACAGTTAAACAGACATGTGAAATCTATTGATAACGCTTTACAGCGGGTGAAGAGGAAATTGGAACGATATATGGAAATGAGAGAGAGTACAACTTTAAATTCATAGAAAGTAACGCAGGTGTAAATTAATTCACCTGTTTTCTTTTTGTAAAGAGAGTGGGAGTCATGACATTGACATTGTCTTTTGTTGTATGATACATTTTTAGGGACATAATGTTACAAGGCTGGTGTAACTAATGAGGAAAAAAGTTGTACTCTCATGTGAAGAGTGTAAAAATCGAAACTACTCTACGATGAAAGATACGAGCTCAGTAGAGCGACTTGAGATAAAGAAGTTTTGTAAAACATGCAATAAGCATACAGTTCACAAGGAAACAAAATAAATAATACACTGGAGGTCCCGCAGATGCGTTTAACGAACTTTTTCGGCGATGTAGGTCGCGAAATGAAAAAAGTAAGTTGGCCTAAAAAAGATGAATTACTCCGCTCAACAGCGACTGTTATCGCTACAGTTGTGTTCTTTGCGATTTTCTTCGCAGTAGTTGATATGGGCATTTCTTCTTTAATTCGGTTAATTCTTGGTTAATTCTTGAATAAGAAGCACTTATCCATGATATAATGTTATTTATAAGAACTGTGTAAAAGCCCGGTGAACGGGTTTTTTCATTTGCGCAAAAAAATGTACGTCAGGGAGGGAAGGACGCTCGTCCTAAATGAATGGAAAAAAGTTGGTATGTTGTCCATACTTATTCTGGATATGAAAATAAAGTAAAGGCAAACCTAGAGAAACGTGTAGAATCAATGGGTATGCAAGATAAAATTTTCCGTGTTGTTGTCCCGGAAGAAGTAGAAGTAGAAATGAAAAATGGTAAAGAAAAAATAATGAAAAGAAAAGTGTTCCCAGGTTACGTATTAGTGGAACTAATCATGACTGATGACTCTTGGTATGTTGTTCGTAATACACCGGGTGTAACAGGTTTTGTTGGTTCTTCAGGTTCTGGATCTAAACCATCTCCTCTATTAGAAGAGGAAGTTGTTACCATTATGAAGCATATGGGAATGGACAATGAAGTGGTTGATTTCGACTTTGAACTTCATGAGACAGTACGTGTAAATGAGGGACCATTCGCAGATTATACAGGTGCTATTGAAGAAATTGATGTGGAGAAGAAGAAAGTTAGTGTGCTTGTAGATATGTTTGGTCGCGAGACTCCAGTTGAACTTGACTTCCATCAAATTGAAAAATTATAAAATGAAACTTGAAATGAATTGTAAAAAGTGATAATATCTTTTAAGTCAGTACGTCTTCGTTATCGGAGACGTTTTTTGAAAGATTTTATCGTTACAGATAAAATATGACGTGGGAGGGCAAATCACTGTCCAATTGACCACATCACGGACTTAAGGAGGTGTGTCTCGTGGCTAAAAAGGTAATTAAAATGGTAAAGCTTCAAATTCCTGCAGGTAAAGCTAACCCAGCTCCACCAGTTGGTCCAGCATTAGGACAAGCAGGTGTTAACATCATGGGCTTCTGTAAAGAGTTTAACGCTCGTACAGCAGATCAAGCTGGTCTTATCATCCCTGTTGAAATTACGGTATTTGAGGACCGTTCATTCACTTTCATTACTAAAACTCCTCCTGCTGCTGTTCTTCTTAAGAAAGTAGCTGGTATTGAGTCTGGTTCTGGTGAACCAAACCGTAATAAAGTGGCAACTGTTAAGCGTGATAAAGTACGCGAAATCGCTGAAACTAAAATGCCTGACCTAAACGCTGCTAGCGTAGAAGCTGCAATGCGTATGGTTGAAGGTACTGCACGCAGTATGGGCATCGTTATCGAAGACTAATTCGATTTGTTTTTAAAAAAGGTTGCGGGTCTGGAATTCCAATTCGCAACCTTTATTATCGTAAATGATTATCGTTTTTTAAAATAAAAGGATGGCGCGCATCCTCAGGTTATCCCTGGAAAAAAAGCGTAAACGTGGGAGGTTATTCCGCTAAAACCACATTCGAGGAGGAAATAAAAATGGCTAAAAGAGGTAAAAAGTACGTAGAAGCTGCGAAGCTTGTCGATCGTGCAACTGCTTACTCTGCAACAGAAGCAGTAGAATTAGTAAAGAAAACAAACACAGCTAAATTTGATGCAACTGTAGAAGCTGCATTCCGTTTAGGTGTTGACCCTAAGAAAGCTGACCAACAAATTCGTGGCGCAGTTGTTCTTCCACACGGTACTGGTAAAGTACAACGTGTATTAGTATTCGCTAAAGGCGAAAAAGCAAAAGAAGCTGAAGCTGCTGGCGCTGAATTCGTAGGCGATGCTGATTACATCGGTAAAATCCAACAAGGTTGGTTCGATTTCGATGTAGTAGTAGCAACTCCTGACATGATGGGTGAAGTTGGTAAACTTGGTCGCGTATTAGGACCTAAAGGTTTAATGCCAAACCCTAAAACTGGAACAGTTACTTTCGATGTAACTAAAGCTGTTAACGAAATCAAAGCTGGTAAAGTTGAATACCGCGTTGATAAAGCTGGTAACATCCACGTTCCAATCGGTAAAGTATCTTTCGAAGATGCTAAACTAGTAGAAAACTTCAAAACAATTGCTGACACGCTACAAAAAGCTAAGCCAGCTGCTGCGAAAGGTACTTACATGAAGAATGCAACTGTTGCTTCTACAATGGGACCTGGCGTACGCGTAGACGTTTCTACACTTGCGTAAAAATTGGAAGTTGACTTCATAAAGAAGTTTTAATATAATCATTTATGTTGTGAATTTAAATAGTGTACCGTAGACAGTAGGTGTCATTCGACTTAATTTCCTACCTAGGTGTTAATATACGAAGCGGAATCTTTTTTCTGTGACTATATGCCTCCATGTCTACAAGTTGGGCATGGAGGTTTTTAGTGCACTTTCGGTACATCTTCTATATAATCTACAGGAGGTGTAATAACATGAGCAAAGTAATCGAAACTAAACAACAAGTTGTAACTGAAATCGCGGACAAACTTCGCGCTAGTAAATCTACAATCGTTGTTGACTACCGTGGTTTAACAGTTTCTGAAGCAACAGAATTACGTAAGCAATTACGTGAAGCTGGCGTTGAGTTCAAAGTTTACAAAAACTCTTTAACTCGTCGTGCTGCAGAGTCTGCTGAAATGGCTGAGTTAAACGAATTCTTAACAGGACCAAACGCAATCGCGTTCAGTAACGAGGATGTAGTTGCTCCTGCGAAAGTATTAAACGACTTCGCTACAAAACATGAAGCTTTAGAAATTAAAGCGGGCGTAATCGAAGGTAAACTTGTAACACTTGATGAGGTTAAAGCTATCGCTACTCTTCCATCACGTGAAGGCTTACTTTCTATGCTTCTTAGCGTTCTTCAAGCTCCAATCCGTAACCTTGCACTTGCTACTAAAGCAGTTGCAGAACAAAAGGAAGAGCAAGGCGCTTAATTTTTTAAAAGATAATTACTTGTTATCTATAAAACAATACAAACCTATTTAAGGGAGGATATTTACAATGACTAAAGAACAAATCATTGAAGCAGTTAAATCTATGACTGTATTAGAACTTAACGACTTAGTAAAAGCTATCGAGGAAGAATTCGGCGTAACTGCTGCTGCTCCTGTAGCTGTAGCTGGTGGCGCTGGTGAAGCTGCTGCTGAGAAAACTGAATTTGACGTAGTACTTGCAAGTGCTGGCGCTCAAAAAATCAAAGTTATCAAAGCTGTACGTGAAATCACTGGTCTTGGCTTAAAAGAAGCTAAAGAATTAGTTGACAACACTCCAAAAGCAATCAAAGAAGGCGTTTCTAAAGAGGAAGCTGAAGAAATGAAAGCTAAACTTGAAGAAGTTGGCGCTGCTGTAGAAGTTAAGTAATTAACTTTTGATGCTTTAAAAAGCTCGCTCTCATGCGAGCTTTTTTTTTTAACTGTAAAGAAAAGAGGTGGCCATATGGCAGACCATTATTTTTCTAACGACCCTTCTAGTAAGAGTGATCGTAAACGATGGGAATTTACGCTTCGTGAATCTCGATTTACTTTTTTATCTGACCATGGGGTGTTCTCGAAAAACGAAGTGGACTTTGGTTCTCGTCTTTTAATTGAAGCGTTTCAAATGCCAGATGTTAAAGGTAATGTGTTAGACGTAGGGTGTGGGTACGGTCCAATCGGTTTGTCGTTAGCGAAAGAGTTTCAAGATCGTGAAATTCACATGGTGGATGTGAATGAAAGGGCCTTGGGGCTTGCAAAAGAAAATGCCGCTAATAACAAAATTGAAAATGTACGTATTTTGCAAAGTAGTGTCTATGAAAATGTAGATGGCAAGTATGCTGTTATTCTATCTAATCCTCCAATTCGTGCTGGTAAAGATATCGTGCATGAGATTTTAGAAAAAGCTGTAGAGTATTTAGTTTCAGGTGGAGAATTGTGGATTGTTATTCAAAAGAAACAAGGTGCACCATCTGCGCTAAAAAAACTAGAAGAAGTATTTTCTGAAGTTGAAGTTGTAGAAAAGAAAAAAGGATATTATATCATAAAATCAAAAAAGCGTTGACGGTTATTTTTGGCTATGTTAACATTATACAATGCCAATATATGATTTTCTGCGTTGAGAAAAGATGTATATTTTTGTTTCTCTTGGAAAAGATAGTAAAATCAGCAGATTATGAAACAGAATGATGGTTTTCTTAAAGAAGCCATTTTTCTTTTTGAGCAGGTAGAAAGACTCAACGTATCTATCTTTAAGAGAAAAAAACTACGCTAATAGCAGTAGTTGTATTTATTTGTGATTTTGCACAATTTTTTTTGTGCATTTATAATACTCATGATTTGAGGGGTGAAGCAGTTGACAGGTCAACTAGTTCAATACGGACGCCACCGCCAACGAAGAAGTTATGCCCGTATTAGTGAAGTATTAGAGTTACCAAATCTTATCGAAATTCAAACCTCTTCTTATCAGTGGTTTCTTGATGAGGGTTTGCGAGAAATGTTCCAAGACATTTCTCCGATCGAAGACTTTACGGGAAATCTATCGCTTGAATTTATCGACTACAGCTTAGGTGAACCTAAATACTCTGTAGAAGAATGCAAAGAGCGTGATGTGACGTATGCAGCACCACTTCGTGTAAAAGTGCGTCTAATCAACAAGGAAACTGGTGAAGTAAAAGAACAAGATGTGTTCATGGGAGATTTCCCACTCATGACAGAGACTGGAACATTCGTAATTAACGGTGCAGAACGTGTTATCGTTTCCCAGTTAGTTCGCTCTCCAAGCGTATACTATAGTGGCAAAGTGGATAAAAACGGAAAACGTGGTTTTACTGCTACTGTAATTCCAAACCGCGGGGCTTGGTTAGAGTATGAGACAGATGCTAAGGATGTTGTATATGTACGTATTGACCGTACTCGTAAACTTCCTGTAACTGTTTTGTTACGCGCATTAGGGTTTGGCTCTGATCAAGAAATCACCGAGCTTTTAGGTGATAACGAATACTTAAGCAACACATTAGAAAAAGACAACACAGATAGCACAGAAAAAGCATTGCTTGAAATTTATGAGCGTCTACGCCCTGGTGAACCACCAACAGTAGAAAATGCAAAGAGCTTACTTGTGTCTCGTTTCTTTGATCCGAAGCGCTACGACTTAGCAAATGTAGGTCGCTATAAGATCAACAAAAAGCTACACATTAAAAATAGATTGTTTAACCAACGTTTAGCTGAAACACTGGTGGATCCAGAAACTGGTGAAATTTTAGCGGCAGAAGGAACAGTCTTAGATCGTCGTACGCTTGATCGCATTCTACCTTACTTAGAGAAAAACATTGGATTCAAAACAGCGAAACCAATGGGTGGAGTGGTAGCAGGCGATGTTGAGCTGCAATCTATTAAGATTTATGCTCCTGAGTCAGAAGGCGAACGCGTAATTAACGTAATTGGTAATGCAAATATTACTCGTGATATAAAACATATTACACCAGGTGATATCCTTGCTTCTATCAGCTACTTCTTCAACCTACTATACAAAGTAGGGGATACAGACGATATCGACCACTTAGGAAACCGTCGTTTACGTTCAGTAGGAGAGCTTTTACAAAACCAATTCCGTATCGGTCTTTCTCGTATGGAACGTGTTGTTCGTGAGAGAATGTCGATTCAAGATACAAATGCAATTACACCACAGGCGTTAATTAACATCCGTCCTGTTATTGCATCTATTAAAGAGTTCTTCGGAAGTTCTCAGTTATCTCAGTTCATGGACCAAACAAACCCATTAGCAGAGTTAACTCACAAACGAAGACTATCTGCATTAGGACCCGGTGGTTTAACGCGTGAGCGCGCAGGCTTTGAAGTGCGTGACGTTCACTACTCTCACTACGGTCGTATGTGTCCGATTGAAACACCAGAGGGACCAAACATCGGTTTGATTAACTCATTATCTTCGTTCGCGAAAGTAAATGAGTTTGGTTTCATTGAAACACCATACCGTCGTGTTGACCCAGAAACTGGTCTTGTAACAGGGCAGGTTGATTATTTAACAGCAGATGAAGAAGATAATTATGTTGTAGCCCAAGCGAATATGAAATTATCTGAAGAAGGAGAATTCCTTGATGAAGATATCGTAGCTCGTTTCCGTGGTGAAAACATTGTCACAAATAAAGAACGCATCGACTATATGGATGTATCTCCAAAGCAAGTAGTGTCGGCAGCGACAGCTTGTATTCCGTTCTTAGAAAACGATGACTCTAACCGCGCACTTATGGGAGCGAACATGCAACGTCAGGCGGTTCCGTTAATGAATCCGGAATCACCGATTGTAGGTACAGGTATGGAGTACGTATCAGCAAAAGACTCAGGTGCTGCAGTAATCTGTAAACACCCTGGTGTTGTTGAACGCGTAGAAGCACGTGAAGTTTGGGTACGTCGCTATGTAGAAGTTGACGGTCAAACAGTAAAAGGCGACTTAGATCGCTACAAAATGCAAAAATTCATTCGTTCTAACCAAGGAACTTGCTACAACCAACGTCCAATCGTAAGTGTTGGAAATGAAGTTGTAAAAGGTGAAATCCTTGCGGATGGTCCTTCTATGGAATTAGGTGAACTAGCACTTGGACGTAACGTGCTTGTTGGCTTCATGACATGGGACGGTTATAACTATGAGGATGCGATCATTATGAGTGAGCGCCTTGTAAAAGATGATGTGTACACTTCTATTCATATTGAAGAATATGAGTCAGAAGCTCGTGATACGAAGCTTGGACCAGAAGAAATTACACGTGATATTCCAAACGTCGGAGAAGATGCACTTCGTAACCTTGATGAGCGTGGTATTATTCGCGTCGGTGCTGAAGTAAAAGATGGAGATCTACTTGTTGGTAAAGTAACACCTAAAGGTGTAACAGAATTAACAGCAGAAGAACGTCTATTACATGCAATCTTCGGTGAAAAAGCACGTGAAGTACGTGATACATCACTACGTGTACCACATGGTGGTGGCGGTATTATCTTAGACGTAAAAGTATTCAACCGTGAAGATGGCGATGAATTGCCACCGGGCGTGAATCAACTTGTACGTGCGTATATCGTTCAAAAACGTAAAATTTCTGAAGGTGACAAGATGGCAGGACGTCACGGTAACAAAGGTGTTATCTCTCGTATTTTACCAGAAGAAGATATGCCTTACTTACCAGATGGTACGCCAATCGATATCATGTTAAACCCATTAGGGGTACCATCTCGTATGAATATCGGTCAGGTATTAGAGCTTCATCTTGGTATGGCAGCAAGATACCTTGGCATTCACATTGCAACACCAGTATTCGATGGTGCTCGTGAGGAAGATGTATGGGGCACAATTGAAGAAGCTGGTATGGCAAATGACGCGAAAACAATCCTGTATGACGGACGTACTGGTGAACCATTCGATAACCGCGTATCTGTTGGTGTCATGTATATGATCAAACTTGCGCACATGGTTGACGATAAACTTCATGCTCGTTCTACTGGACCATACTCACTTGTAACGCAGCAACCTCTTGGAGGTAAAGCTCAGTTCGGTGGACAGCGTTTCGGTGAGATGGAGGTTTGGGCACTTGAAGCTTATGGTGCTGCTTATACTCTTCAAGAAATCTTAACAGTGAAGTCTGATGATGTTA
Source organism: Bacillus toyonensis BCT-7112 (assembly GCF_000496285.1). Classification (GTDB taxonomy): domain Bacteria; phylum Bacillota; class Bacilli; order Bacillales; family Bacillaceae_G; genus Bacillus_A; species Bacillus_A toyonensis. Next base: position 2,733,543 of record NC_022781.1, read on the forward strand.
TCGGACGTGTTAAGACGTATGAAGCAATTGTTAAAGGTGAAAATGTTCCAGAACCAGGCGTTCCTGAATCATTCAAAGTATTGATTAAAGAACTGCAAAGTTTAGGTATGGACGTTAAAATGATGTCTAGCGACGATAAAGAAATCGAAATGCGTGATACAGAAGATGACGACGATCATCAATCAGCAGATAAATTGAATGTCGAAGTTGAGACAACTAAGGAATAATTGGGATAACCTGTAGACTAAAAGGGAGGTAGGCCCCTTGATAGATGTAAATAACTTTGAATATATGAAGATTGGACTTGCTTCACCTGACAAGATTCGTTCTTGGTCATACGGTGAAGTTAAGAAACCAGAAACAATTAACTATCGTACGTTAAAGCCTGAAAAAGATGGCTTGTTCTGTGAGCGTATTTTCGGACCACAAAAGGACTGGGAATGTCATTGCGGAAAATACAAACGTGTACGTTATAAAGGTGTAGTTTGTGATCGATGTGGCGTTGAAGTAACGCGTGCAAAAGTTCGTCGTGAACGTATGGGTCATATCGAATTAGCTGCTCCTGTATCTCATATTTGGTATTTCAAAGGTATCCCGAGCCGCATGGGACTTGTCTTAGACATGTCCCCTCGCGCGCTTGAAGAAGTAATTTATTTCGCTTCTTATGTTGTAACAGAAAGTGGAGATACACCACTTGATAAGAAGCAATTACTTTCTGAAAAAGAATACCGTGCATATCGTGATCGATATGGTAGCACATTCCAAGCTGCTATGGGTGCAGAAGCGATTAAAAAGCTACTACAAGATATCGATTTAGATAAAGAAGTAGACTTCTTAAAAGAAGAATTAAAAACAGCACAAGGACAACGCCGTACTCGTGCTATTAAACGTCTAGAAGTATTAGAAGCATTCCGTAACTCTGGAAATCACCCATCTTGGATGATCCTAGATGTTCTTCCAGTTATCCCACCAGAACTACGCCCAATGGTACAGTTGGATGGTGGACGTTTTGCTACTTCTGATTTAAACGACTTATACCGTCGTGTAATTAACCGTAACAACCGTTTAAAACGTCTATTGGACTTAGGTGCACCAAGCATCATCGTTCAAAACGAAAAACGTATGTTACAAGAAGCTGTAGACGCATTAATCGATAATGGTCGCCGTGGCCGTCCAGTTACTGGACCAGGTAACCGTCCATTAAAATCTCTATCTCACATGCTTAAAGGTAAACAAGGACGTTTCCGTCAAAACTTATTAGGTAAACGTGTTGACTACTCTGGTCGTTCAGTAATCGTTGTAGGACCGAACTTAAAGATGTACCAATGTGGATTACCGAAAGAAATGGCGCTTGAACTGTTCAAACCTTTCGTTATGAAAGAGTTAGTTGAAAAAGGTTTAGCACACAACATTAAGAGTGCTAAACGTAAAATCGAGCGTGTACAACCTGAAGTTTGGGACGTTTTAGAATCTGTGATTAAAGAACATCCAGTACTTCTAAACCGCGCACCAACACTTCACCGTCTTGGTATCCAGGCGTTTGAACCTACACTAGTAGAAGGTCGTGCAATCCGTCTTCACCCACTTGTATGTACTGCATACAACGCGGACTTTGACGGTGACCAAATGGCGGTTCACGTTCCGTTATCATCAGAAGCACAAGCAGAAGCTCGTATTCTTATGTTAGCGGCACAAAACATCTTGAATCCAAAAGACGGAAAACCAGTTGTTACTCCATCTCAGGATATGGTATTAGGTAACTACTACTTAACACTTGAGCGTGAAGGTGCAATCGGTGAAGGTATGGTCTTCAAAGATGCCAACGAAGCAATACTTGCATACCAAAATGGATATGTACATCTGCACACGCGTGTTGCAGTTGCTGCAAGTTCAGTAAATAATGTAACGTTTACTGAAGAGCAAAAAGGTAAGCTTCTATTAACAACAGTTGGTAAATTAATATTTAACGAAATCTTACCAGAGTCGTTCCCTTATATTAACGAACCAACAAACTCAAACCTTGAAAAAGAAACACCAGCGGAATATTTCGTTGAAAAAGGTGCGAACATTAAAGAAATTATTGCTAGTCGCGAAGAAGTGGCACCATTTAGCAAGAAGATTCTTGGTAACATCATTGCGGAAGTATTCAAGCGTTTCAAAATTACAGAGACGTCTCGCATGCTTGACCGTATGAAGAACTTAGGATTTAAATACTCTACAAAAGCTGGTATTACAGTTGGGGTATCTGACATTCTTGTATTAGGTGAAAAAGATGAAATTCTCCACGAAGCACAAGCAAAAGTAGATAATGTAATTAAACAATTCCGTCGCGGTTTAATCACGGAAGAAGAACGTTACGATCGTGTTATCTCTATTTGGAGTAATGCAAAAGACGTTATCCAAGGAAAACTGATGAAGTCCTTGAATAAACGCAATCCAATCTTCATGATGAGTGATTCCGGTGCCCGTGGTAACGCATCTAACTTCACTCAGCTTGCTGGTATGCGTGGTCTGATGGCCAATCCATCTGGTCGTATCATTGAACTTCCGATCAAATCAAGTTTCCGTGAAGGTTTAACAGTACTTGAGTACTTCATCTCTACGCATGGTGCTCGTAAAGGTCTTGCCGATACAGCACTTAAGACTGCCGATTCTGGTTACTTAACACGTCGTCTTGTAGACGTTGCACAAGATGTAATTGTTCGTGAAGATGATTGTGGAACAGATCGCGGTTTACTAATTGGTGCGATTAAAGAGGGTAATGAAGTAATTGAGTCATTATATGATCGTCTTGTTGGACGTTTTGCAAGAAAAACTGTAAAACATCCTGAAACAGGTGAAGTATTAGTTGCTGAAAATCAATTAATTACTGAAGATATCGCTCATATCGTTGAAAATTCGGGTGTTGAAACTGTAAACATTCGTTCAGCGTTTACGTGTAACACTCGCCATGGTGTATGTAAGAAGTGTTACGGTCGTAACTTAGCAACTGGTACAGACGTAGAAGTAGGAGAAGCGGTAGGTATTATCGCGGCTCAATCTATCGGTGAGCCAGGTACACAGTTAACGATGCGTACGTTCCATACAGGTGGGGTTGCCGGTGATGATATCACACAAGGTTTACCTCGTATCCAAGAGATCTTTGAAGCTCGTAATCCGAAAGGTCAGGCAGTTATCAGTGAAATCGACGGTGTTATCGCAGCGATCAACGATGTTAAAGATCGCCAAGAAGTAGTTGTACAGGGTGAGGTTGAAGCTCGTACGTATGCTATTCCTTACGGTGCTCGTCTGAAAGTAACGCCAGGACAGCCAATTAGCCACGGTAAAGAGTTAACAGAAGGTTCTATTGATCCGAAAGAATTACTAAAAGTAACGGACATTACGGCAGTTCAAGAATACTTATTACGTGAAGTTCAAAAAGTATACCGTATGCAAGGGGTAGAAATTGGTGACAAACACGTAGAGGTAATGGTACGTCAAATGCTACGTAAAGTTCGTGTAAGTGATGCAGGTGAAACAGATGTATTACCAGGAACATTACTAGATATCCATCAGTTTACTGATGCGAATGCGAAGGTGTTACTGCAAGGTAAACAACCAGCAACGGCTAGACCTGTTCTACTTGGTATTACAAAAGCTTCACTTGAAACTGATTCATTCTTATCTGCAGCATCATTCCAAGAAACAACTCGTGTCTTAACTGATGCAGCAATTAAAGGTAAACGTGATGAGCTTCTAGGACTGAAAGAGAACGTTATTATCGGTAAACTTGTTCCTGCTGGAACAGGTATGAATCGTTATCGCAAAGTTGATCTTGTAAAAACAACACAAGATGACATGAATGTAGAAAACGATGAGATTTATGTGGAACAGTAAAATTTTCCGTCGTAAATTTTGTATAAAAACATCTAATCCTAGTTGACATTGTATGAGTCAAAATGTTACTATAATCAAGGTTGCTCCTGAACGATGCTTTGGAGGATATTTATATGTCTTATCAAAAAGTGTCAAATGCTGAAAATGTAGTCGTTGGTCATAAACGAACATTGGAAGCAATCAAAAATGGTATAGTTAAAGAAGTTGTTATTGCAGAAGATGCTGATGTGCGGTTAACCCATATTATCATTCGCACTGCTTTGCAACATAACATACCCATAACCAAAGTTGAATCAGTTCGTAAGCTTGGAAAAGTTTCGGGGATTCAAGTGGGAGCTTCAGCAATAGGAATAATAAGTTAAAACTGTTTTTGTGAGGAGAGAGCATTTGCTCTTCCTTGCAAAAACTTTGTTTTCAACTAATAATGAACCACCTGGATATGTGGTCATACAAACATGCGAAGGGAGGATAATCAAATGCCTACTATTAACCAATTAGTGAGAAATGGTCGTACTGATAAAGTATGGAAATCTAAATCACCTGCGTTAAACAAAGGTTTTAACTCTTTAAAGAAAAAATCAACTGATATCTCTGCACCTCAAAAACGTGGTGTATGTACTCGTGTTGGTACAATGACTCCAAAGAAACCTAACTCAGCGTTACGTAAATACGCTCGTGTACGTTTAACAAACGGTATTGAAGTTACAGCTTACATCCCAGGTATCGGTCATAACCTACAAGAGCATAGCGTAGTATTAATTCGCGGTGGTCGAGTAAAGGATTTACCAGGGGTACGTTACCACATCGTTCGTGGAGCGCTTGATACAGCTGGTGTTGACAAACGTATGCAAGGACGTTCTAAATATGGTACTAAGCGACCAAAACCTGCTAAAAAATAATAAACTTATAATGAAAGGAGGAACTCAATATGCCTCGTAAAGGACCTGTTGCGAAACGTGACGTGTTACCTGATCCAATGTACAATTCTAAACTTGTAACACGCCTAATCAACAAAATGATGGTTGACGGTAAAAAAGGTAAATCTCAAACAATTCTTTATAACGCTTTCGATATCGTTCGTGAACGTTCAGATAAAGAACCAATGGAAGTATTCGAGCAAGCTCTTAAGAACATCATGCCTGTTCTTGAAGTACGCGCTCGTCGTGTTGGTGGTGCTAACTACCAAGTTCCAGTTGAGGTTCGTCCAGAACGCCGTACAACTTTAGGTCTTCGCTGGTTAGTAAACTATGCTCGTCTTCGTGGTGAAAAAACTATGGAAGAGCGTCTAGCTTACGAAATCTTAGATGCAGCTAACAACGCTGGTGCATCTGTTAAGAAACGTGAAGACACTCATAAAATGGCAGAAGCTAACAAAGCATTTGCTCATTACCGTTGGTAGGATTCAACGTAAAATAAATGTAAGCATAAACCGCTTTATTTGTCGCTTATGGAAGTGTGGAGAGGGAGAATGCCTCTCCCTTTCGTTGGGCGCTCGTTTTACATAATGAGGGTACTGGACACTGGCATATGTAACAATATAAAGTGGCTTTTTTGCTACTTAAAATAAAAAAATCCAATCCATATATGGAAGGAGCAAGACACCAAATGACAAGAGAGTTCTCTTTAGAAAACACTCGTAATATTGGTATCATGGCTCACATCGATGCTGGTAAAACTACAGCAACTGAGCGTATTCTGTATTACACAGGACGTATTCATAAAATCGGTGAAACTCATGAAGGTGCATCTCAGATGGACTGGATGGAGCAAGAGCAAGAGCGTGGTATCACAATTACTTCTGCTGCAACTACAGCTCAATGGAAAGGTCACCGTGTAAACATCATTGACACTCCAGGACACGTAGACTTCACAGTAGAAGTAGAACGTTCTTTACGCGTACTTGATGGTGCGGTAGCAGTACTTGATGCACAATCTGGTGTTGAACCACAAACAGAAACTGTTTGGCGTCAGGCTACTACTTACGGTGTACCTCGTATCGTATTCGTTAACAAAATGGATAAGATCGGTGCAGATTTCTTATACTCTGTAGGAACAATCCACGATCGTTTACAAGCAAACGCACATCCAATTCAGTTACCAATCGGTGCTGAAGATGAGTTCAATGGTATCATTGACCTTGTTGAAGAGTGTGCTTACATGTACGGTAACGATTTAGGAACAGACATCGAGCGTGTCGAAATTCCTGAAGAGCACAAAGAACTAGCTGAAGAATACCGTGGAAAGCTTATTGAAGCGGTAGCTGAGCTTGATGAAGAAATGATGATGAAGTACCTAGAAGGTGAAGAAATCACTGTAGAAGAGCTTAAAGCTGGTATCCGTAAGGCTACAACTTCTGTAGAATTCTTCCCAGTAATCTGTGGTTCTGCATTCAAAAACAAAGGTGTTCAAATTCTATTAGACGCAGTTATCGACTACCTACCATCTCCATTAGATGTACCTGCTATTAAAGGTACTCTTCCGGATACAGAGGAAGAAGTAGAACGTAAGTCTAGCGATGAAGAACCATTTGCAGCTTTAGCATTCAAAATCATGACTGACCCTTATGTTGGTAAGTTAACGTTCTTCCGTGTGTACTCTGGTGTGTTAAACTCTGGATCATACGTGAAAAACTCAACTAAAGGTAAGCGTGAGCGTGTAGGTCGTATCCTACAAATGCACGCTAACAGCCGTGAAGAGATTTCAACAGTTTACGCTGGTGACATCGCTGCTGCTGTAGGTTTAAAAGATACTACTACTGGTGATACTCTTTGTGACGAGAAGAGCCTTGTTATCCTTGAGTCTATGGAATTCCCAGAGCCAGTTATCTCTGTAGCTATCGAACCAAAATCTAAAGCTGACCAAGATAAAATGGGTACAGCATTATCTAAGCTTTCTGAAGAAGATCCAACATTCCGTGCTCACACTGACCAAGAAACTGGCCAAACAATCATCGCTGGTATGGGTGAACTTCACCTTGATATCATCGTTGACCGTATGCGCCGTGAATTCAAAGTTGAAGCAAACGTTGGTGCTCCTCAGGTAGCATACCGTGAAACTTTCCGCGCTGCTGCGAAAGTTGAAGGTAAGTTCGCTCGTCAATCTGGTGGACGTGGACAATTCGGTCACGTTTGGATTGAGTTTGCACCTAACGAAGAAGGTAAAGGATTTGAATTCGAAAACAAAATCGTCGGCGGTGTAGTTCCACGTGAATACATCCCAGCTGTTGGAGCGGGTCTTGAAGACTCACTTAAAAATGGTGTACTAGCTGGTTACCCACTAGTTGACATTAAAGCAGCATTAGTTGACGGTTCTTACCATGATGTCGATTCATCTGAGATGGCGTTCAAAATCGCTGCATCTATGGCACTTAAAGCTGCGGTTTCTAAATGTAACCCAGTAATTCTTGAGCCAATGATGAAAGTTGAAGTTGTAATTCCTGAAGAATACATGGGAGACATCATGGGTGACGTAACATCTCGTCGTGGACGTGTAGAAGGTATGGAAGCTCGCGGTAACGCACAAGTTGTTCGCGCTATGGTTCCACTTTCTGAAATGTTCGGTTATGCGACAGCATTACGTTCAAACACTCAAGGACGCGGAACATTCTCAATGACATTTGATCATTATGAAGAAGTACCGAAGTCTGTTTCAGAAGAAATTATTAAAAAAAATAAAGGTGAATAATTGATTTTTATCGATTGTTCAAGTATAACTACTTATGTAAGCTTAGAAAGTGAGACTTTGGTTTCGCTTTCTAGTCTAAATATAAAATAACCTATATAAACTAAGGAGGAATTTAGAATGGCTAAAGCTAAATTCGAACGTTCTAAACCCCATGTTAACATCGGTACAATCGGCCACGTTGACCATGGTAAAACTACATTAACTGCTGCGATCACTACAGTTCTTGCAAAAGCTGGTGGTGCTGAAGCACGCGGATACGATCAAATCGACGCTGCTCCAGAAGAAAGAGAGCGCGGAATCACAATCTCAACTGCACACGTTGAGTACGAAACTGAAACTCGTCACTATGCACACGTTGACTGCCCAGGTCACGCTGACTATGTTAAAAACATGATCACTGGTGCTGCTCAAATGGACGGCGGTATCTTAGTAGTATCTGCTGCTGATGGCCCAATGCCTCAAACACGTGAGCACATCCTTCTTTCTCGTCAAGTAGGTGTACCTTACATCGTTGTATTCTTAAATAAATGCGACATGGTAGACGACGAAGAATTATTAGAATTAGTAGAAATGGAAGTTCGTGACCTATTATCTGAATACGGATTCCCAGGCGACGACATTCCTGTAATCAAAGGTTCTGCTCTTAAAGCTCTTCAAGGAGAAGCTGATTGGGAAGCAAAAATCATTGAATTAATGACTGAAGTTGATGCTTACATCCCAACTCCAGAACGTGAAACTGACAAACCATTCTTAATGCCTATCGAGGATGTATTCTCTATCACAGGTCGTGGTACAGTTGCAACTGGTCGTGTAGAGCGCGGAATCGTTAAAGTTGGTGACGTAGTAGAAATCATCGGTCTTGCTGAAGAGAATGCTTCTACAACTGTAACTGGTGTAGAAATGTTCCGTAAACTTCTTGACCAAGCTCAAGCTGGAGACAACATCGGTGCTCTTCTTCGTGGGGTTGCTCGTGAAGACATCCAACGTGGACAAGTTCTTGCTAAAACTGGCTCTGTAAAAGCACACGCTAAATTCAAAGCTGAAGTTTTCGTATTATCTAAAGAAGAAGGTGGACGTCACACTCCATTCTTCGCTAACTACCGTCCTCAGTTCTACTTCCGTACAACTGACGTAACTGGTATCATCCAATTACCAGAAGGTACTGAAATGGTAATGCCTGGTGACAACATCGAAATGACTATCGAACTTATCGCTCCAATCGCTATCGAAGAGGGAACTAAATTCTCTATTCGTGAAGGTGGACGTACAGTAGGTTACGGCGTAGTTGCAACTATCGTTGAGTAATCTTAACTGATATAAAAACCCAAGGGATTCTCCCTTGGGTTTTTTGTTTGTGTTTATATAATGAGTAAGATTATATTTTTATGTTTTGACGAGTTTCTTCTATATTAATATAAAACCATCAAAACAAAATCCAGAAACTGTAAAATGAATTCTGTTAGATGAAAACTTGAAATTCTTTAAAGTGCCATGTATAATAGCAAAAGTAGAGAAAAGCAGATGCAAACAAAAAGATGCTTGCATCTAGACGAATAACATTGTATAATAGACAATGTTGGTCTTTGACTGCGATGAAGTGGAAGGTTGCTGACACACCCGGCCGCTTTGCCATGGCATGGTGTGGGGAAATTTCCATGGAGAAGGTCTATTTTAGAAATAGGCGAACGAAGGAGGGAAAATAATGGCAAAAGAAAAAATTCGTATCCGTTTAAAAGCTTATGATCACCGTATTCTTGATCAATCAGCTGAGAAAATTGTAGAAACAGCTAAGCGTTCTGGGGCAACAGTTTCTGGTCCGATCCCATTACCAACTGAGAAGACTATTTACACAATTCTTCGTGCTGTTCATAAGTACAAAGATTCTCGTGAGCAATTCGAAATGCGCACACACAAACGTTTAATCGATATCGTGAGTCCTACTCCACAAACAGTAGATTCATTAATGCGTTTAGACTTACCGTCTGGTGTAGATATCGAAATCAAACTATAAATTATATAACTTAAAAATGTAGGAGGTGTAACTCATGACCAAAGGAATCTTAGGAAGAAAGATCGGTATGACTCAAGTATTTGCTGAGAACGGTGAGTTAATCCCAGTAACAGTTATCGCTGCTAATCCAAACGTTGTTCTTCAAAAGAAAACAACTGAAACTGATGGCTACAATGCAATCCAGTTAGGATTTGAAGATAAACGTGAAAAGTTAACTAACAAACCTGAACAAGGCCACACTGCTAAAGCATCTACAACTCCTAAGCGCTTCATTCGCGAAATCCGCGATGCAGACGTGGACGGATTAGAGGTTGGTCAAGAGGTAAAAGTTGAAGTTTTCGCTGCAGGTGAAATCGTTGACGTAACAGGAATTTCTAAAGGTAAAGGTTTCCAAGGTGTTATCAAACGCCACGGACAATCTCGCGGACCTATGTCTCATGGTTCTCGCTATCACCGTCGTCCAGGTTCAATGGGCCCAGTTGCTCCGAACCGTGTATTCAAAGGCAAAAAACTTGCTGGACGTATGGGTGGAGACCAAGTTACTATCCAAAACTTAGAAATCGTTCAAGTTGACACTGAGCGCAACTTATTACTAGTAAAAGGTAACGTTCCAGGTGCTAAGAAATCTCTTGTAGTTGTTCAAGGCGCTGTGAAGGTTAGCAAATAATTCACAATAGGAAGGAGGAATTCCAATGCCAAAAGTTACTGTATATAACCAAACTGGTTCACAGGTTGGTGAAATCGAATTAGCTGAAGCTATTTTCGGTATCGAACCAAATGAAGCTGTACTTTTCGAAGCTGTAATGATGCAACGTGCATCTTTACGTCAAGGTACACACAAAGTAAAAACTCGTTCTGAAGTTCGCGGTGGTGGTCGTAAACCATGGCGTCAAAAAGGAACTGGACGTGCTCGTCAAGGGTCTATCCGCTCTCCTCAATGGCGTGGTGGTGGTACGGTATTCGGACCTACACCAAGAAGCTATGCGTACAAACTTCCTAAGAAAGTTCGTCGTTTAGCAATCAAATCTGCATTAGCTACTAAAGTAGTTGAGAACAACATTGTAGTTCTTGAAGACCTAGTGTTAAATGCACCAAAAACAAAAGATATGCTAGCAGTACTTAAAGGATTAACTGTTGAGAAGAAAGCTCTTATCGTAACTGCTGATGCAAACGAATCTGTAGAGTTATCTGCTCGCAATATCCCTGGAGTAACAGTAATCACTGCTGATGGCGTAAACGTTTTAGACGTGCTTCATCATGATAAGCTAATCATGACAAAAGCGGCAGTGGAAAAAGTAGAGGAGGTGCTTGCATAATGAGAGATCCTCGTGATATCATTAAGCGCCCAGTTATCACTGAACGTTCTATGGAAATGATGGCTGAAAAAAAATACACGTTCGATGTGGACGTTAAATCTAATAAAACAGAAGTTAAAGATGCTCTTGAAGCGATCTTTGGTGTTAAAGTAGAAAAAGTGAACATCATGAACTACAAGCCGAAAGCAAAACGCGTTGGTCGTCACGCTGGTTTTACTAGCCGTCGTCGTAAAGCAATCGTTAAGCTAACTGCTGACAGCAAAGAAATCGAAATCTTCCAAGGCGTTTAATTCTTACTAAAGAAGGAGGGAAATTGAGATGGGAATTAAAAAGTATAATCCAACTACTAACGGTCGTCGTAATATGACTACGAATGATTTCGCTGAAATCACGACTGACAGACCCGAAAAGTCATTACTTGCTCCTTTAAGCAAGAAGGCGGGTCGTAATAACCAAGGTAAAATTACTGTACGTCATCAAGGTGGCGGACATAAGCGTCAATACCGTATCATCGACTTTAAGCGTAACAAAGATGGAATTCCAGGACGCGTTGCTACGATCGAATACGATCCAAACCGCTCTGCGAATATCGCATTAATTAACTACGTTGACGGTGAAAAACGTTACATTCTTGCTCCTAAATCTTTAGAAGTAGGTATGGAAGTTATGTCTGGCCCAGAAGCTGACATTAAAATCGGTAACGCATTACCATTAATCAACATTCCAGTAGGTACTGTTGTTCATAACATCGAGCTTAAGCCTGGTCGTGGCGGACAATTAGTTCGTTCTGCTGGTACATCTGCTCAAGTACTTGGTAAAGAAGGTAAATACGTACTTGTACGTTTAACTTCTGGTGAAGTACGTCTTGTATTATCTGCTTGTCGCGCTTCAATCGGTCAAGTTGGTAACGAACAACACGAACTTATCAAAATCGGTAAAGCAGGTCGCTCTCGCTGGTTAGGTAAACGCCCAACAGTTCGTGGTTCTGTAATGAACCCGGTTGATCACCCACACGGTGGTGGTGAAGGACGTTCTCCAATCGGACGTAAGTCTCCAATGTCTCCATGGGGTAAACCAACTCTTGGATTCAAGACTCGTAAGAAAAATAAAGCGTCTGATAAATTTATCGTTCGTCGTCGTAAAAAATAATGGGATTGTAGTACGGTTCATTTCTAGAACCGTACGCCAATCACGAAGGGAGGCACCAAAATGGCTCGTAGCTTAAAAAAAGGACCATTTGTCGATGATCACTTAATGAGCAAAATGGAAAAATTAGTTGCATCTGAGCAAAAACAAGTTGTTAAAACTTGGTCTCGCCGTTCAACAATCTTCCCTCAGTTCATCGGACACACAATCGCTGTATATGATGGTCGTAAACACGTACCTGTGTACATCACTGAGGATATGGTTGGCCATAAGTTAGGTGAATTCGCACCAACTCGTACGTATAAAGGTCACCTTGCTGACGATAAGAAAACTAGAAGATAATGAGAGGAGGCACTTCAATGCAAGCTAAAGCAGTAGCGAGAACAGTTCGTATTGCTCCTCGTAAAGTTCGTTTAGTAGTAGACTTAATCCGAGGTAAGCAAGTGGGTGAAGCGATTGCTATCCTTAACCACACACCAAAAACTGCTTCTCCAGTTGTAGAAAAAGTTTTAAAATCTGCAATCGCAAATGCAGAGCACAATTATGAGATGGATATTAACAACCTAGTTGTTGAAAAAGTTTTCGTTGACGAAGGTCCAACGTTGAAACGTTTCCGTCCACGTGCAATGGGTCGTGCAAGCCAAATTAACAAACGCACAAGCCACATCACAGTTGTGGTATCAGAAAAGAAGGAGGGATAATCGATGGGTCAAAAGGTTAATCCAATTGGTCTTCGTGTCGGTGTTATCCGTGACTGGGAATCTCGTTGGTTCGCTGAGAAAGATTACGCTACATTATTACATGAAGACATCAAAATCCGTGAGTACATTACTGTACGCTTAAAAGATTCTGCTGTTGCTAAAGTAGAAATCGAACGTGCAGCAAATCGTGTAAATGTTACAATTCACACTGCAAAACCTGGTATGGTAATTGGTAAAGGTGGTACTGAAGTTGAAGCACTTCGTAAAGCTCTTAACCAATTAACAGGCAAGCGTGTACACATCAACATTTTAGAAGTTAAGAGAGCTGATCTTAACGCTAAATTAGTAGGCGAAAACATCGCTCGTCAATTAGAAAACCGTGTATCATTCCGTCGTGCACAAAAGCAAGTTATTCAACGTGCTATGCGTGCAGGTGCTAAAGGTATTAAAACACAGGTTTCGGGTCGTCTTGGCGGAGCTGATATCGCTCGTGCAGAATCTTACAGTGAAGGAACTGTTCCACTTCATACACTTCGCGCTGATATTGACTATGCAGCAGTTGAAGCTGATACAACATACGGTAAATTAGGCGTAAAAGTATGGATCTACCGTGGAGAAGTCCTTCCTACAAAAAAGAAAGCTTCTGAGGAAGGAGGAAAATAATATGTTAATGCCAAAACGCGTAAAATATCGTAGAGAGCATCGTGGTAAAATGCGTGGTCGTGCAAAAGGTGGAACTGAAATTGCTTTCGGTGAATTCGGTTTACAAGCACAAGCTGCTTCATGGATTACAAACCGTCAAATCGAAGCTGCTCGTCGTGCAATGACTCGTTACATGAAACGTGGCGGTAAAGTATGGATTAAAATTTTCCCTTCTAAGCCTTACACTGCAAAACCTCTAGAAGTACGTATGGGTTCCGGTAAAGGGGCACCAGAAGGCTGGGTAGCAGTAGTAAAACCTGGGAAAATTATGTTCGAAATCGCGGGTGTGTCTGAAGAGGTAGCACGCGAAGCATTACGTCTTGCAGCTCACAAGTTACCTGTGAAATGTAAATTCGTAAAACGTGAAGAAAATGGTGGTGAATCTAATGAAAACTAATGATATTCGTGAATTAACCACTGCCGAAATCGAAACAAAAGTTAAAGCTTTAAAGGAAGAGTTGTTTAATCTTCGCTTCCAACTTGCTACAGGACAATTAGAGAATCCAACTCGCATTCGTGAAGTGCGTAAAGCAATTGCTCGTATGAAAACTGTAGTTCGTGAAAGAGAGATCGGAATTAATCGATAAATTGAGGGGAGGTTTGCATAGTGAGCGAACGTAACCAACGCAAAGTTTATACTGGTCGTGTAGTGTCTGACAAAATGGACAAAACGATTACAGTTTTAGTTGAAACTTACAAAACTCATTCCTTGTACGGAAAACGTGTTAAGTATTCTAAGAAGTACAAAGCCCATGATGAGCAAAACCAAGCGAAACTTGGCGATATCGTTAAAATCATGGAAACTCGCCCGCTTTCTGCTACTAAGCGTTTCCGTTTAGTTGAAATCGTTGAAGAAGCGGTTATTATCTAAATAGACGAATCGGAATTTTTAGTCCGAAGGGAGGTTTCATAACATGATCCAACAAGAATCTCGTTTGAAAGTTGCTGACAACTCTGGTGCACGTGAACTTTTAACAATTAAAGTATTAGGCGGCTCTGGTCGTAAATATGCTAACATTGGTGATATTATCGTTGCTACGGTAAAACAAGCAACACCAGGTGGCGTTGTTAAAAAAGGTGACGTTGTTAAAGCAGTAGTAGTACGTACGAAGAGCGGAGCTCGTCGTCCGGACGGTTCTTACATCAAATTTGATGAAAACGCAGCGGTTATCATTAAAGACGATAAGAGCCCACGTGGTACTCGTATCTTCGGACCAGTAGCTCGTGAATTACGTGATAGCAACTTCATGAAGATCGTTTCTTTAGCTCCAGAAGTTCTATAATTTAAGGTATTGCCTTGCTAAGGAGGTGCAGAATTAAGATGCATGTAAAAAAAGGTGATAAAGTACAGGTAATCACTGGTAAAGACAAAGGAAAACAAGGCGTTATCCTTGTGGCTTTCCCAAAGCAAAACCGTGTTATCGTTGAGGGTGTCAATATCGTTAAGAAGCACTCTAAGCCATCTCAATTAAATCCACAAGGTGGAATTATTACTAAAGAAGCACCTATTCACGTTTCTAACGTTATGATTTTAGATCCGAAAACAGGTGAACCTACTCGTGTAGGCTTCAAAGTAGAAGATGGTAAAAAAGTTCGTATTGCAAAAAAATCTGGTGAATTATTAGATAAATAATTTTCTTAAGAAAGGAGGTCACTTCATTGAATCGCCTTAAAGAGAAGTTCCAAAAGGAAATTACTCCTGCTCTAGTGAGCAAGTTTAACTATAAATCTGTGATGGAAGTACCGAAAATCGAAAAGATCGTAATCAACACTGGTGTTGGTGACGCGGTATCTAACTCAAAAGCTTTAGACAATGCAGTAGAAGAATTAACACAAATCGCAGGTCAAAAACCTGTTGTAACTCGTGCTAAAAAATCAATCGCTGGTTTCCGTCTTCGTGAAGGTATGCCAATCGGTGCGAAAGTAACTTTACGCGGCGAGCAAATGTATGAGTTCTTCGACAAATTAGTGTCAGTTTCTTTACCACGTGTACGTGATTTCCGTGGTGTTTCTAAGAAATCATTCGATGGTCGTGGGAACTACACATTAGGTGTTAAAGAGCAACTTATCTTCCCTGAGATCGATTATGATAAAGTAAGCAAAGTCCGCGGTATGGACATCGTAATCGTTACTACAGCGAAAACTGATGAAGAAGCTCGTGAACTTTTAACACAATTCGGTATGCCATTCCAAAAATAATGGAAGCCAACGCTAAGTAGAGGAGGCGAAAACGTGGCTAAAAAATCTATGATAGCGAAACAAAAGCGTACTCCTAAGTTTAAAGTACAAGAGTATACACGTTGCGAACGCTGCGGTCGTCCGCATTCTGTATACCGCAAATTTAAACTTTGCCGTATTTGTTTCCGTGAACTTGCATATAAAGGTCAAATTCCTGGTGTTAAAAAAGCTAGTTGGTAAAACCCACAAATGGGAAGGAGGTAAAACACATGGTGATGACAGATCCAATTGCAGACATGCTTACTCGCATCCGTAATGCGAACATGGTACGTCATGAGAAATTAGAGGTTCCTGCTTCTAAAATCAAAAAAGAGATCGCTGAACTTTTAAAACGTGAAGGTTTCATTCGTGATGTAGAATACATCGAGGATAACAAACAAGGTATCCTTCGTATTTTCCTGAAATATGGTGCAAACAATGAACGTGTAATCACTGGATTAAAACGTATCAGTAAACCTGGCTTACGCGTTTACGCTAAAGCTGATGAAGTACCACGTGTACTTAACGGATTAGGTATCGCTCTTGTTTCTACATCTAAGGGAGTAATGACAGACAAAGATGCTCGTCAATTACAAACTGGTGGAGAAGTAGTAGCATACGTTTGGTAATATATATTTAAAACGAACGGAGGTGTGACCACATGTCTCGTATTGGTAAAAAGATTCTTGAAATCCCTGCAGGTGTTACTATTACAATTGCAGAAGACAATACTGTAACAGTAAAAGGCCCTAAAGGTGAATTAACTCGTAAATTCAATGCTGATATGTCTATCAAAATTGAAGAAAATACACTAACAGTTGAGCGTCCATCTGAACAGAAGGAACACCGTGCATTACACGGTACAACTCGTGCTTTAATCGGAAACATGGTTGAAGGTGTAACTACAGGTTTCGCACGCGGACTTGAATTAGTCGGTGTTGGTTACCGTGCTCAAAAACAAGGAGATAAACTTGTATTAAGCGTAGGTTATTCTCATCCAGTAGAAATGACTCCGGAAGCAGGTATCGAAGTTGAAGTACCTGCACCAACTAAAATCGTAATTAAAGGTATCGACAAGCAACGTGTTGGCGAATTTGCTGCTAACATCCGTGCTGTACGTGCTCCTGAGCCATATAAAGGTAAAGGTATTCGTTACGAAGGCGAAGTTGTTCGTCGTAAAGAAGGTAAAACTGCTAAGTAAACCCGTTAGGTGAGAGAAAGGAGTGACAAGAATGATCACTAAAGCTGATAAAAATGCGACTCGTAAGAAAAGACATGCACGTGTACGTGCTAAACTTACTGGTACTGCAGAACGTCCACGTTTAAACGTGTTCCGTTCTAACCAACATATTTACGCTCAAGTTATTGATGATGTGAATGGTGTAACGTTAGTAAGTGCATCTACTCTTGATAAAGACCTTGCTCTTAACGGTACTAGCAATACTGAAGCTGCTACGAAAGTTGGAGAATCAGTTGCTAAGCGTGCTGTAGAGAAAGGCGTTAAAGAAGTAGTATTCGATCGCGGTGGTTACTTATACCATGGCCGTGTTAAAGCTCTAGCTGAAGCTGCTCGTGAGGCTGGATTACAATTTTAATGGTCAAAGGAGGGAAAATTGATGCATCGCATTGACCCAAGTAAATTAGAACTTGAAGAACGTGTAGTTACGATAAATCGTGTCGCGAAAGTTGTTAAGGGTGGTCGTCGTTTCCGCTTTGCTGCACTAGTTGTAGTTGGCGATAAAAACGGTCATGTTGGATTCGGTACTGGTAAAGCACAAGAGGTACCAGACGCAATTCGCAAAGCTATCGAAGACGCTAAGAAAAACTTAATCGCTGTACCATTAGTTGGTACAACAATTCCACACACAATCAACGGTCATTTTGGAGCTGGTGAAGTATTCTTAAAACCTGCTGCTGAAGGTACTGGTGTTATTGCTGGTGGACCTGTTCGTGCGGTACTTGAATTAGCTGGTGTACAAGATATTCTTTCGAAATCTCTTGGTTCTAACACACCAATCAACATGATTCGCGCTACTGTGAACGGATTAAGCGAACTTAAGCGCGCTGAAGATGTTGCAAAATTACGCGGTAAATCTGTAGAAGAGCTACTAGGTTAAGGAGGGAAAACAAATGGCGAAAAAGTTAGAAATTACCCTCACTCGTAGTGTAATTGGTCGTCCACAAGATCAACGTGCGACGGTAGAAGCTTTAGGTCTTAAAAAGTTGAATTCAACTGTAGTTAAGGAAGAAACTCCTGCTATTCTTGGTATGATCAACAAAGTTTCTCACCTTATAACTGTAAAAGAAGCTTAAGGATAACTCATTAATATAAGGAGGTGCCTGGGAATGAAACTTCATGAATTAAAACCTGCAGAAGGTTCTCGTAAAGTACGTAACCGTGTCGGTCGTGGTATCGGTTCTGGTAACGGTAAAACTGCTGGTAAAGGTCATAAAGGACAAAACGCACGTTCTGGTGGCGGTGTTCGTCTTGGCTTCGAAGGTGGTCAAACTCCATTATTCCGTCGTTTACCAAAACGCGGCTTCACAAACATTAACCGTAAAGAGTTTACTATTGTAAACTTATCAACGTTAAATCGTTTTGAAGATGGTACAGAAGTAACACCTGAATTATTGCTGGAAACTGGCGTTATCAGCAAGTTAAACGACGGTGTTAAAATTCTTGCAAGCGGAGCAGTAGAGAAAAAATTAACTGTTAAAGCGCACAAGTTCTCTTCAAGTGCTAAAGAAGCAATTGAAGCAGCTGGCGGATCAGTTGAGGTGATCTAATGTTTCGTACAATCTCCAACTTTATGCGCGTTGCTGAGATAAGACGTAAAATATTATTCACTTTAGCGATGTTAATCGTATTCAGGATTGGCACGTTTATCCCAGTGCCATTTACAAATGGAGACGTACTGAAAGCACAAGATCAATTAAATGCCTTAGGTATCCTAAATACATTTGGCGGTGGCGCCTTGAAAAACTTCTCCATCTTCGCGATGGGAATCATGCCGTATATTACAGCATCCATCATCGTGCAATTATTGCAGATGGATGTTGTTCCTAAATTTTCGGAATGGTCGAAGCAAGGTGAAATGGGCCGTCGTAAACTAACGCAATTCACGCGTTACTTTACAATTGTTCTTGCGTTTATTCAGGGGTTTGGTATGTCAATCGGTTTTAACGGTATGGTAGGTGGGCAATTAATTTTGAATCCTGGTTGGAGCACTTATTTATACATTGCTACGGTACTGACTGCTGGTACTGCATTTTTAATGTGGTTAGGTGAACAGATTACAGCTAAAGGTGTAGGTAATGGTATTTCCATCCTTATCTTTGGTGGTATTGCCGCAGCGATCCCAAGTGTTATATCTCAAGTGTATCAACAACAGTTTCAAAATATCGGAGATCAATTGTTCATGAGTATCGTTAAAGTTGTATTGATCTTACTAGCTGTGCTAGCGGTTATTGTTGGTGTTATTTTCATTCAACAGGCTGTTAGAAAGATCCCAATTCAATATGCGAAGCGTGTAACAGGAGCGAATGGGAATCATGCTGGAGCACAAAACACTCATTTACCACTTAAGGTAAATAGTGCGGGTGTTATTCCAGTCATTTTTGCTGTTTCATTCTTAATTACACCTCCAACTATTGCACAGTTCTTCCCGAAACATGATGTATCGCAGTGGATTATTGCAAACTTTAACTATTCTCACCCAGTGGGAATGATCATATATGTTGCGCTCATTGTAGCCTTCACATATTTCTATGCATTTGTTCAGGTTAATCCAGAGCAAATGTCAGAGAATCTAAATAAGCAAGGTGGATATGTTCCAGGTATTCGTCCGGGTAAGAATACGGAACAATATTTAACAAAAATCTTGTATCGTTTGACCTTTGTAGGATCAATTTTCCTAGCAGCGATTGCAATCTTACCAGTTATCTTTACGAAATTGGGAAATCTTCCTCCATCTGCACAGATCGGTGGAACGAGTATGTTAATCGTTGTCGGCGTTGCTTTAGAAACAATGAAGCAGCTAGAAAGCCAACTGGTAAAACGCCATTACAAAGGGTTTATCAAGCAATGAGTAAGTGGGAAGGCTTGTCTTCCCTACATGCTCATGTACTGAGGGGGAACAAGGATGAACTTAATTTTAATGGGGCTTCCTGGTGCTGGTAAAGGTACACAAGCCGAACAGATTGTTGCCAAGTATAACATCCCTCACATCTCAACAGGAGATATGTTCCGTGCAGCTATGAAGGCTGAAACTGAAATGGGTTTACAAGCAAAATCTTTTATTGATAAAGGTGCTCTTGTTCCAGATGAAGTTACAATCGGAATCGTTCGTGAACGTTTAAGTCAAGAAGACTGTGTAAAAGGATTCTTATTAGATGGTTTCCCACGAACTGTTGCACAAGCATCAGCTCTTGAAGAGATTATGAAAGATCTTGGCAAAAAAATCGACTATGTTTTAAACATTAATGTGGATTCAGGGTTGTTATTAAAACGCCTTACAGGCCGTCGCATTTGTAAAGAGTGCGGTGCGACTTACCACTTAGAATTCAATCCACCAGCAAACGCTGATGTGTGCGATAAATGTGGTGGCGATTTATATCAACGCTCTGATGACAATGAAGAAACTGTAGCAAATCGTTTAGATGTAAATATTAAGCAAACAAAACCTTTGCTTGATTTCTATGAGGAGCTTGGTTACTTGCAAAGCATTAATGGTGAGCAAGACATCAATAAAGTATTTGCTGATATCGATGTTCTCATCGGAGGCTTAGCGTAATGATCATCTGCAAAACTCCTCGCGAGATAGAAATCATGCGAGAAGCTGGCAGGATCGTTGCTTTAACTCATCAAGAGTTGAAACAGCATATTACTCCAGGAATTACAACGAAAGAGCTCGATCAAATAGCGGAAAAGACGATTCAAAAATATGGTGCTACGCCATCTTTTAAAGGATACAACGGATTTCCGGGGAGCATATGTGCTTCTGTAAATGAAGAGCTTGTACACGGAATTCCAGGGAAGCGAAAGCTCGAAGAGGGCGATATCATCAGTATCGATATTGGTGCGAAATACAATGGGTACCATGGAGATTCTGCATGGACGTATCCAGTTGGAAACATTTCTGAATCTGTTCAAAAGCTACTTGATGTCACAGAAAAATCGTTGTATCTTGGTTTAGAACAAGTAAAACCAGGCGAAAGATTATCAAATATCTCACATGCGGTTCAAACCCATGCTGAAGAGAACGGATTCTCGATCGTTAGGGAGTATGTTGGTCACGGAATCGGGCAAGACTTACATGAGGACCCTCAAATCCCGCACTATGGTCCTCCAAATAGAGGCCCTAGATTAAAGCCGGGAATGGTCATCTGTGTTGAGCCGATGGTGAATCAAGGAAGACGATATGTAAAAACACTATCTGATGACTGGACAGTGGTAACGGTAGATGGTAAATGGTGTGCCCATTTTGAGCACACGATTGCTCTTACAGAAGCAGGATACGAAATCCTTACCACTTTATAAGTAGCTGGCTCTCCGGAATTTCAGAGCAGTGTAAAATGTTACTGATTTGAAGAAGGGAGAACTATTGAATGGCTAAAGATGATGTAATTGAAGTCGAAGGTACCGTTCTTGAAACGTTGCCAAATGCTATGTTCAAAGTAGAATTAGAGAATGGGCATGTCGTATTGGCTCACGTTTCTGGTAAAATCCGTATGAACTTCATTCGTATTTTACCAGGAGACAAAGTTACGGTAGAATTATCTCCGTACGATTTAAATCGTGGTCGTATTACGTACCGTTTTAAATAATATAGCACTCCGTAATCTTTAAGGAGGTTCGAGACATGAAAGTAAGACCGTCAGTTAAACCAATCTGCGAAAAATGTAAAGTTATTCGTAGACGTGGAAAAGTAATGGTTATTTGTGAAAACCCTAAACATAAACAAAAACAAGGTTAATCAGAAGGAGGTGCATTCAGAATGGCACGTATCGCAGGTGTAGATATTCCTCGAGACAAACGCGTTGTTATTTCTTTAACTTACGTATTCGGCATTGGTCGCACAACTGCTGAAAAAATTCTTACTGAAGCTGGTATTTCTTCAGAAACACGAGTTCGTGATTTAACGGAAGACGAACTAGGACGTATCCGTGATGTTATCGATAGCATTAAAGTTGAGGGAGACCTTCGTCGTGAAGTATCTCTTAACATTAAACGTCTAATGGAGATCGGTTCTTACCGTGGTCTTCGTCACCGTCGTGGTTTACCAGTTCGTGGTCAAAACTCTAAAAACAATGCTCGTACACGTAAAGGTCCACGTCGTACAGTAGCAAATAAAAAGAAATAATAAGTAAAGGAGGTTGAACTAACAATGGCACGTAAAACAAACACTCGTAAAAAACGTGTGAAAAAGAATATTGAAGCTGGTATAGCTCATATTCGTTCTACTTTCAACAACACAATCGTAACACTTACAGATACTCATGGTAACGCACTTTCTTGGTCTAGTGCTGGTGCACTTGGTTTCCGTGGATCTCGTAAGTCTACTCCATTCGCTGCGCAAATGGCTGCTGAAGCTGCTGCTAAAGTTGCAATGGAGCACGGTTTAAAAACTTTAGAGGTTACTGTTAAAGGTCCTGGTGCTGGTCGTGAAGCTGCAATTCGTGCTCTTCAAGCTGCAGGTCTAGAAGTAACAGCAATTAGAGATGTTACTCCAGTTCCTCATAATGGATGTCGTCCACCAAAACGTCGTCGTGTGTAATTTTTCTGTATAGAATTTTCCCTTTTGTCTATAATGGATATGATGCATTATCGAGAAATTTCGTACAGAAACATCGCTTGTTGTGCACAATCGGGAACTGCCTAAGGGGGACTTTCGGTTAATCAAAGGGGTATACCTTTGTTTAACCGGGGTTTCGACGTTTTGAAGGAGGGTTTAGTTAATGATTGAAATCGAAAAGCCGAAAATCGAAACGGTTGAACTTAACGAAGATGCTAAATATGGTAAATTCGTAATTGAACCGCTTGAGCGTGGATATGGTACTACTTTGGGTAACTCCTTACGTCGTATTCTTTTATCCTCACTCCCTGGTGCCGCTGTTACTGCTATCCAAATCGATGGCGTATTACATGAATTTTCAACAGTTGAGGGCGTAGTAGAAGACGTTACGACGATCATCTTAAACTTGAAAAAGTTAGCTCTTAAAATCTACTCTGAAGAAGAGAAGACGTTGGAAATTGATGTGCAGGGCGAAGGTATTGTCACAGCTGCTGATATTACTCACGATAGTGATGTAGAAATCTTAAATCCAGATTTACACATTGCAACGTTAGCAAAGGATGCGCATTTCCGCGTGCGTTTAACTGCAAAGCGTGGCCGTGGGTATACGCCAGCTGATGCAAATAAAAGCGAAGATCAACCAATAGGAGTAATTCCTATTGATTCTATTTATACTCCAGTATCACGTGTAACTTACCAAGTGGAAAAGACACGTGTCGGACAAGTGGCTAATTATGATAAGCTTACGCTTGATGTATGGACGGATGGAAGCATCGGGCCAAAAGAAGCTATCTCTTTAGGGGCCAAAATCTTAACTGAGCATTTAAATATCTTTGTTGGTTTAACTGATGAAGCACAAAATGCTGAGATTATGGTCGAGAAGGAAGAAGATCAAAAAGAGAAAGTTCTTGAGATGACTATCGAAGAACTAGATCTTTCTGTTCGTTCTTATAATTGCCTAAAACGTGCAGGAATTAATACTGTACAAGAGCTTGCGAACAAAACAGAAGAAGATATGATGAAAGTTCGTAACTTAGGACGTAAATCCTTAGAAGAAGTTAAACATAAACTTGAGGAATTAGGTTTAGGTTTACGTAAAGACGACTGAGGATTTAAACCCATCAACAAAGGAGGGAACTACGAATGGCATACAGAAAATTAGGCCGTACAAGTGCGCAACGTAAAGCTATGTTACGTGATTTAGCTACTGATTTAATTATCAACGAGCGCATCCAAACGACAGAAACTCGTGCAAAAGAACTTCGTTCTGTAGTGGAAAAAATGATCACTTTAGGTAAACGCGGAGATCTTCACGCTCGTCGTCAAGCAGCAGCTTTCATTCGCAATGAAGTTGCTAACGCTGAGACTGGTCAAGATGCACTTCAAAAATTATTCGCTGATGTAGCTCCACGCTATGCTGAGCGCCAAGGCGGATACACTCGTATTGCAAAAATTGGTCCACGTCGCGGAGACGCAGCACCAATGGTAATTATCGAGTTAGTATAATGATAATTAAAAGGGCAGGACAGTTCTTTTCAAGTAACTGGTCATGGCCCTTTTTTTTTAAATATAAAAAAGGCTAACTTGGCGAAGGAAAGGGTGCCTTGTATTGAAAAAAGAGAAACTTCGGACAGAAAATGTATCATTTCAATATCCTGGGGCAGCCTCGTATGCATTAAAAGATGTTTCGTTTTCCTTATATGAAGGAGAATGGGTATCTGTTATCGGACAAAATGGTTCAGGTAAATCTACACTTGCAAAATTATTGAATGGTTTGTTTTTGCCGGAATCAGGGACAATTACTGTAAATGATACAATGGTTTTATCAGAAGAAACGGTATGGGATGTTCGAAAACAAATTGGAATGGTATTTCAAAATCCAGATAATCAATTTGTTGGAACGACAGTACAAGATGACGTTGTATTTGGCTTAGAAAATATCGGAATGCCAAGGGAACAGATGGTAGAAAGATTAGAACAAGCCCTGCGACTTGTCCGTATGGAAGATTTTCTTAATGATGAGCCCCATTCGTTATCTGGTGGGCAAAAGCAGCGAGTTGCAATAGCAGGTGTTTTAGCACTTCAGCCATCTATTTTAATACTAGATGAAGCAACGTCAATGTTAGACCCTCAAGGGAGACGTGAAGTAGTAGAAACGGTTAGACAGCTTGTTAATCAAAAAGGTATTACCGTATTATCAATTACGCACGATTTAGAAGAAGCGGCACAGTCAGACCGTGTCATTATTTTAAACAAGGGAGAAATATTAGAGGAAGGGACCCCAAAGCAAATTTTCAAGTCCTCTCATATGCTCCAAGAAATTGGGTTAGATGTACCTTTTTCAGTAAAAATAGCAGAATTATTAAAAAGAAGTGAAATTCTTTTGCAAAATACGCATCTTACAATGGAAAGTTTGGTGAACGAACTTTGGAGATTACATTCCAAAAAGTAGAACATCGTTATCAATATAAAACTCCATTTGAAAGACGCGCGCTTTATGATGTAGACGTGTCGTTTCCAAGTGGAGGCTATTATGCCATTATCGGTCATACTGGTTCAGGTAAGTCGACGATGATTCAACATTTAAATGGTTTATTGCAGCCGACAAATGGTACGGTTCAAATTGGTGAACATTTAATTTCAGCAGGGAAGAAAGAGAAGAAGCTTAAGCCACTACGAAAAAAAGTAGGGGTTGTCTTTCAGTTCCCAGAACATCAGTTATTTGAAGAGACAGTGGAGAAAGATATTTGTTTTGGGCCTACTAATTTCGGTTTATCTGAAGAAGTGGCAAAGCAAAAGGCAAAAGATGCCATTCAGCTTGTTGGATTGGATATAGAGTTATTAGCACGTTCTCCGTTTGAATTAAGCGGTGGGCAAATGAGGCGTGTTGCAATAGCGGGCGTACTTGCGATGGAACCCGAAGTACTTGTATTAGATGAACCTACAGCGGGGCTTGATCCGAAAGGACAGCACGAGCTTATGGAGATGTTTTATAGTTTGCATAAGGAGCAGGGGCTTACAGTCATTCTTGTTACCCATAATATGGAGGATGCCGCTAAGTATGCAGATCAAATTGTGGTCATGCATAAAGGAACGGTCTTTTTGCAAGGAAGTGCAGAGGAAGTATTTTCACATGCTGATGAACTAGAACAAATTGGTGTGGACCTTCCGATGTCTTTAAAGTATAAACGTGCAATTGAAGAGAAGTTTGGTATTTCAATTCCAAAGGCTACCTTATCTTTAGAGGATCTTACTCATGAAGTTGTACAGGTGTTACGAAAAGGTGGTCATGAATCATGCAGCAGTTGATTATTGGGAGATACATTCCAGGTAAGTCACTCATTCATCAACTTGATCCTCGTACGAAGCTGTTGATTGTCTTTTTATATGTATTTGTTGTTTTCTTAGCAAATAATGCGATTTCATATGGATTTTTATTTTTATATGCACTCATTGCTTTATTTTTTGCAAAAGTGCCGATTCGTTATGTACTTTCGGGCTTAAAACCAATTTTATGGATTTTTCTTTTTACATTTTTCCTGCATATCTTCACAACTAAAGAAGGGGATGTACTATTCCAGCTTGGTTGGTTTTCAATACATGAAAAGGGATTAGAGCAAGGGATATACATTTCTATACGATTCTTTGTTATTATTTTAATGACGACATTATTAACGTTAACAACGACACCTATTGAGATTACAGATGGTTTGGAGACGTTATTAAAGCCGTTGAAGCGTATAAAGGTTCCTGTTCATGAAATCGCATTAATGATGTCTATTTCTCTTCGTTTTATTCCGACATTAATGGATGAAACGAGTAAAATTATGAAAGCACAAGCGTCACGTGGTATTGATTTTGCTGGAGGTCCGATAAAAGATAGGATGAAGGCAATTATTTCACTACTCGTTCCACTTTTTATTAGTGCTTTTAAGCGTGCTGAGGATTTAGCAATTGCGATGGAAGCACGTGGATATCGAAATGGTGAAGGACGAACTAAATTTAGGCAACTACGCTGGAAAATGAGCGATACAGTAACAATTATAAGTTTACTTTGTTTAGCTTGTATTTTAGTATGGTTGCGATTGTAATGGAGAACGGAAAGATGGAAAGAATAAAATGTACAGTTGCATATGATGGCATGCATTTTTGTGGTTACCAAATTCAACCACAGCATCGTACTGTTCAACAAGAAATAGAGAAGGCATTACAGAAATTGCATAAGGGTGAACTTGTTCGTGTTCAGGCATCAGGCAGAACGGATTCTACCGTTCATGCGAAAGGACAAGTCATACACTTTGATACACCTTTGTCTCTTGAAGAGTGGCAATGGAGTAATGCTTTAAACACAATGTTGCCAGATGATATTGTTATCAGGCAAGTAGAGAAGAAAACAGAAGAATTTCATGCACGTTACGGTGTTGAGAGAAAAGAATATCGTTATCGTGTATTATTATCAAAGACTGCGGATGTATTCCGTAGAAATTACGTATATCAATATCCATATCCGCTTGAAATAAACTCTATAAGAAAAGCGATTCCTTATTTTATTGGAACGCATGATTTCACTTCTTTTTGTTCGGCAAAAACTGACAAAAAAGATAAAGTGCGAACAATTTTTGAAATCGAGTTAATTGAGCAAGATGATGAATTAATTTTTCGTTTTGTAGGTAATGGATTTTTATATAATATGGTCAGAATTATTGTTGGTACGTTACTTAACGTAGGGCAAGGAAAGCTTGATCCTGATAGCATTCCAGAGATTTTAGCAAAACAAAATCGCCAGTTTGCTGGAAAGATGGCTCCAGGTCATGGACTTTACTTATGGCAAGTAAACTATAACAACTAATCCTGGTGTAACATTTGCTTGACATTAGAAACTCAAAAGTATATCATAACATATGGTATTGTTTCTAAAACCACGATTAGCCCCGGAAGGAAATCGTGTTTAAGATAAACAATAGATTTTTTCTATGGAAAAGATAACGAGGAGGGAAACACATGCGTACGACTTTTATGGCAAAAGCTAACGAAGTTGAGCGTAAATGGTATGTGGTTGATGCTGAAGGTCAAACTTTAGGTCGCCTATCTACTGAAGTAGCATCCATTTTACGTGGTAAAAACAAACCTACATTTACACCACACGTTGACACGGGTGATCATGTAATTATTATTAACGCTGAGAAAATTCATTTAACAGGTAATAAATTAAACGATAAAATTTACTACCGTCACACTAACCACCCAGGTGGACTTAAGCAAAGAACAGCTCTAGAAATGCGTACAAACTACCCTGTACAAATGTTAGAGCTTGCAATTAAAGGGATGCTTCCAAAAGGACGTTTAGGACGTCAAGTATCTAAGAAATTAAACGTGTATGCTGGAGCAGAGCATCCACACCAAGCACAAAAACCAGAAGTTTACGAACTTCGCGGATAATTAATTAAAGGAGGGCTTACTTTGGCACAGGTTCAATACTATGGCACTGGACGTCGTAAGAGTTCAGTAGCGCGCGTACGCCTAGTTCCAGGCGAAGGACGCGTTATCATTAACGGTCGTGATTTTGAAAACTATATCCCATTTGCTGCATTACGTGAAGTAGTTAAACAACCTCTAGTTGCAACAGAAACTTTAGGTAACTACGATGTACTTGTAAACGTAAATGGTGGTGGATACACTGGTCAAGCTGGTGCTATTCGTCACGGTATTTCTCGCGCTTTATTAAAAGCTGATCCAGAATACCGTCTAACACTAAAACGTGCAGGTCTATTAACTCGTGACGCACGTATGAAAGAGCGTAAAAAATACGGTCTTAAAGGCGCACGTCGTGCACCTCAGTTCTCAAAACGTTAATTTTTGCGAACTACAAACCTCAACCATTTTGGTTGGGGTTTTTTTATATTTAATTCCTCTTATTTATTTTTGAGGTTTGGAATATTTTAGTGCTACCGTCCCGCGTATGCTTCTTCTTTAGAAGTTTAGACTAATACGTATTAGGGAGGTTTTATAAGTACTATGAATGTCATTGTCAGCTTAAAAGAAAAACAAAAGAAAAGCAATTAAAATACGAGCGGAAGATGCTACGAGAATTATCATTAAAAACGTTGCGTTCAAATATTCGTGATGCCTTTCACATGCAAGAGCTTCATCGTCAGTATGAAGATTACTGTATTGAACTAGGAATAGAATCTTATTTATTAGGAGCGAGATACAGTAAGTTTGGTTATTATGGCGAATCGTTCTTTGATGTGAAATATAGGGCTTTAGAAGAAGAGCAACAATTAACGGAAACACTATTTCAATTTTTAACGAGTATGACTATACGAGAAATTAAGTTAAAAGATGAGGAATTACTTTTTGAATCTTGTCAGCAGTTTATCGGATTGTGGTGGCAGGAAGGATATGAAAAAGGTGAAAGAAGATATCGTTTAAAGCTACATTAAGACAAGCATAAACTTTCCTCTTGTCCCATATAAGTAATTAGAGGGACTAGCTGGAGGAGGAAAGGTATGAAGAGAATTCGAATTATCTCTTTTGCGCTCGCTGCGGTTGTTTTGTTTTTTTAGTCAAACAAGAATTTCAAATTACAAAATCGTGGCGAGCGTGGAATTTACCCTTATCAGGGAAAGTAATTGTATTAGACGCAGGGCATGGTGGACCAGACGGAGGAGCTGTTGGTGGAAAGGATATTATAGAAAAAGACATAACTCTTGAAATTACAAAAAAAGTGCAAGATTATTTGCAAGAGCAAGGTGCATTAGTTATTTTGACACGTGAAGGAGATTATGATTTAGCTAACAAAGATACAAAGTCGTACAGTAGACGTAAAGCAGAGGATTTAAGAAGACGTGTGGAGATTATTAATAAGCTAGATGTCGATTTCTTTGCAAGTATTCATTTAAATGCATTAACTAGTAGTGGTTCTAAAGGAGCACAAACGTTCTACTACCGTTCTTTAACTGAAAATGAACGTGCTGCGAAGTTTATACAAGCTGAATTGAGAACGAGTTTAGAAAATACGAACCGTTCTGCTAAAACGATTTCTCATGTGTATTTATTAAAGTATGCGAAAACACCAGGCGCTTTAATTGAAGCTGGATTTTTATCGAATGTGAACGAAAGGTATATGTTAAATTCGGAAAAATATCAGCAAAAGGTAGCGGCTGCCGTATATCGAGGTATATTGCGTTATTTCACGGAAAAAGGAAATCCTCCAGAATAAGGGGGATTTTTTGAGTTTCTCTCGTTAACGAAGTTTTCGGAAAATATGTTATACTGAAAATGTAAACGCATTTATTTCAAGGATAAAGAGAGATAAATTCAATTAACATTACGTTATTTTTCATACAGGGGGCTGGGCTAATTATGGTAACGAAAGAGCAAGTAGTGGAAGCGTTAGAAGGGATTGTAGATCCGTTTTTACATAAAACGTTAAAAGAA
This sequence comes from Bacillus toyonensis BCT-7112, assembly GCF_000496285.1. Lineage (GTDB taxonomy): Bacteria > Bacillota > Bacilli > Bacillales > Bacillaceae_G > Bacillus_A > Bacillus_A toyonensis. The sequence goes on from NC_022781.1 coordinate 2,763,430, forward strand.
ACAAATGCAATTAAAGAGGTAACAGTCAAGCCGGAGAAGGAACATGTGAGTGTTAAAATTGCAATTGTAAAAACAGGTACTGCGGAACAAATGCAGTTGCAGTCGGGCATCGTAAAGTTAGTGAAGGAACTTGGGGCAGCAACAGTTGGACTTCGTTTTGCAGAATTTACAGAAGAGGAATTAGCTCAGTTTGTACCACCGCAAGAAGAAGAGCAAATTGAATCTTTATTGTCACCGAATTCAAAAACGACATTTTTAGCAGTTGCGAGTGGAAAAGGTGGAGTGGGAAAATCAACAGTCTCCGTTAACCTTGCCATTGCTTTAGCTCGTCTAGGGAAAAAAGTTGGTATCATTGATGCGGATATTTACGGTTTTAGTGTACCTGATATGATGGGGATAGAAAAACGTCCTATTGTAAGAGGAGATAAAATAATCCCAGTGGAGCGTCTAGGTGTAAAAGTAATCTCAATGGGATTCTTTGTGGAAGATAATGCACCGGTTATTTGGAGAGGACCTATGCTTGGGAAAATGTTAAATCATTTCTTCACAGAAGTAGAATGGGGTGATTTAGATTACTTAGTATTAGATTTACCGCCAGGTACAGGTGATGTTGCGCTAGACTTGCATTCCATGTTGCCGGCTTGTAAAGAGATTATAGTAACGACGCCTCATCCAACAGCGGCATTTGTAGCAGCGCGTGCTGGAGCGATGGCTTTGCGCACTGAACACAGTATTCTTGGTGTCGTTGAAAATATGGCGTATTTTGAAAGTAAAGTAACTGGTGAGAAGGAGTATGTATTTGGAAGAGGTGGAGGAGATAAATTAGCTGCCGAATTACAAACAGATGTAATAGGCCGCATTCCACTTCAACAACCTGATTGGAATAAAGAAGACTTCGCTCCTTCAGTATATGAAGATACGCATACAACGGGGATTATTTATCGCACGATAGCTGAAACAGTAATTGATAAAACAGCTGTCGCGCAAAAATAAAATAATAATGAGTGGACGATATATATTGTCCACTCACTATTATAGTTATTATTTTTTACTGTTGTTCCTTACTCCCGCTTTGGGAGCCACCTTCGCCACCTGCATCTTTTTTATCAGAGCCACCTTTTTCAGCCTTTTGCACACCTTTACTAATAATATCAATCATCTTAGCTTGGAAGAGTGGGCTTTCAGTAGTTTCTGTTAGTACTTGTTGTAAATATTGACGGTATTCTTTACTCTTCATTGTTTGCAACATCATTTTTTCTACTTCAGGGTTTTTCATGATCTCTATAACGCCTGCTTGGTATTCAGGGTCTTTTAGTAAGGTTTTCATTAAATTTGTTTGTTCTTTCCCCATACTTTTAGCGAATTTCGATGAGAACTCAGGGTCTTTAAAGAGCTTTTCCCAGAATTGCTGCCCTTTGTCGGATACCATTGCATCTTCAATCGTTTTCTTTACTACTGTTTCATCTAGTATGAGTGCTTGTTTCATTTTTTCATCAGTTAATACATCTTGAATGGCCTTCTTACCTTGATCAGTTTTTAAAATATCAACAATCATTTTCTTTGTTTGATCGTAATCTAATTCGGATTTCGTTTCTTTTCCTTGTGCACATGCTACAAGTGCAATAAGTAGAAAAGAAGAAACGAAAACGAGTAGTATCCGTTTCATAAGTTGGAACTCCTTTCAACACAGTTCTCTCTTTTTAATATAAATATCTTTAAGGAATTTATACATGAACATGGCTAGCTTTTTGAAATTGTCATTGATACAATTTAATTAGAAATATAAGGATAATGGGGGATGTGTTGTGAATAGCCGCAAGTGGGTACGACTATTTTTAACGACGTTGTTTCTTGGTGGAGTCAGCACGGTTATTATTGGGTTTGTTTTGGAGTGGGACAAGTACGATAAATTTTTTCAAAATTTCGACGCAAAGGAGATTCTAGCAGTTTCTTTCTGGTTGATGGGTGTAGGGTTTATTTTTAGTGTTATAAGTCAAATGGGGTTCTTTGCCTATTTAACGATTCATCGTTTTGGACTAGGTATGTTCCGATCGTCATCTTTATGGAATGTAGTCCAGCTCTTCTTTATTGCATTCGTTTTATTCGATTTTGTGTATTTAAGATCTGTACTCATTGCAAATGGAGAAGTTTCATTAGGGAATAACATACTTGTTGCTGGAATATTATTTGTGTTTGGAGCGATTGTTGCTTATATAAAAAGTAAAGAAACAAATAAAAAAGCATTTGTGCCTGCCCTGTTCTTTATGGTTGTTGTAACAATTCTTGAATGGGTGCCAGCACTAAGGATTAATGATACAGATTGGTTATATTTAATGGTTATACCACTTTTATTATGTAATGCATATCAGTTACTTATATTACATCGTTTAATCGGAAAAACGAGTAAAGCTGCTTAATTGAAAAGTACTTTTGAATTTTTACGCAGCGATAGTTATACTACGAGAAATAGTGAGATGGAAATAGCTCTATTACCTTTCGATAAGGTAATAGAGCTATTTATGTGTAAAGGGTAGCAGAAAAGAAACTACTTCACATCTTCACTTTTCGTACTTGTGTTGGAAATGAGTTGTGATACGGATATTTGTTGATATCCGTCACTCTTTAACTTTTGTAGAAGTAGCGGTAAAGCTTTATTTGTTTGAAGAGCAGAATCAGATGCGTGTAATAAGACAATATCTCCACCCTTCAAATTATTAGAGACAGTGGAAACGATAGTATTTACACCTGGATTTTTCCAATCATTTGAATTATTACTCCAATGAACGACAGTGTATCCGAGCGATTCTGCGATTTTAAGAGTTGCTTTGTTGAATTCACCACTAGGTGGACGCAATAGCTTGACTTGTTTTACGCCAAGTTTCGTAAAAACATCTTGGGCTCGTAAAAGATCTCTTCTTATTTCATTTGGCTCTAGAGAAGTGTAAGACGTGTAATTATAACCCATACTACCGATTTCATGTCCATCTTTCATGATACGTTCGACGATATCGGGGTGTCTTTCGGCCCATGCAGCAGAAAGGAAGAAGGTTGCATTCTTAATTTCTCTTTCTTTGAGTGTCTCAAGGATTGGAATCGCTTTTTTGTCTCCCCAACTAATATCAAACGTGAACGCAACTTGTTTTTTAGCAGTATCTCCTTTGTAAATTACCTTAGGACCTGTAGCAGTTGAAAAAGCAGATTCATGTGAATATGTTTTTAAAAAGAGTAGCCATGCTGTAAATAAGGAAAGTATCACTATTAAGCTAATGTGTTTAAAAGTTCTTTTGCTCGTAATAAAAAAGAAAAACATAATATTACGCCCCTTTGTCCAATCCTTTTCAGTTACATATATGCTTTAAATATAAAAAAGAGAACAAGGGATTAATATCGTAAGTGGTGGATATAATGAATGATAGGATTTTGATGATTTGTTTTTGATAAGTAAAAATGAGCGGAACTTGTATTGCTCTGTAAGGAATGATTGAGGTGATGATTTGCTTGGGCTTATGTTGACGAAAGAAGAGAAAAAAGAAATGGAATACATATTGAAGAGAGAGTTAGAGGAACTTTTATTTGATTTTGAAGATGAGCGTATTCATGAGGTTGTAAAAAAAGCGATGGAAGAAAGATATAAAATCATTTTTTGTTTATTTCGAAGAGTTGCTAACGCAGAAGAATGTATTCGTTATGTAAGAAAAAGAATTTTTTATTAAAAAGTGTTGACGTTAATGATTAGTATATGGTAAATTAATAAACGTCGCTGATGCGGAAACGCAGAAAACGACAAAAAAGAAATTGAAAAACTTAGTTGACATCGAAAAACGAAGATGTTAACATAAGGAAGTCGCAAATGAGCGACCAAGTAGTTCTTTGAAAACTGAACGAAACAAACAACGTGAAACGTCAATTTTTATTTTTAGATGCTAGACAAACTAACTTTATTGGAGAGTTTGATCCTGGCTCAGGATGAACGCTGGCGGCGTGCCTAATACATGCAAGTCGAGCGAATGGATTGAGAGCTTGCTCTCAAGAAGTTAGCGGCGGACGGGTGAGTAACACGTGGGTAACCTGCCCATAAGACTGGGATAACTCCGGGAAACCGGGGCTAATACCGGATAACATTTTGAACTGCATGGTTCGAAATTGAAAGGCGGCTTCGGCTGTCACTTATGGATGGACCCGCGTCGCATTAGCTAGTTGGTGAGGTAACGGCTCACCAAGGCAACGATGCGTAGCCGACCTGAGAGGGTGATCGGCCACACTGGGACTGAGACACGGCCCAGACTCCTACGGGAGGCAGCAGTAGGGAATCTTCCGCAATGGACGAAAGTCTGACGGAGCAACGCCGCGTGAGTGATGAAGGCTTTCGGGTCGTAAAACTCTGTTGTTAGGGAAGAACAAGTGCTAGTTGAATAAGCTGGCACCTTGACGGTACCTAACCAGAAAGCCACGGCTAACTACGTGCCAGCAGCCGCGGTAATACGTAGGTGGCAAGCGTTATCCGGAATTATTGGGCGTAAAGCGCGCGCAGGTGGTTTCTTAAGTCTGATGTGAAAGCCCACGGCTCAACCGTGGAGGGTCATTGGAAACTGGGAGACTTGAGTGCAGAAGAGGAAAGTGGAATTCCATGTGTAGCGGTGAAATGCGTAGAGATATGGAGGAACACCAGTGGCGAAGGCGACTTTCTGGTCTGTAACTGACACTGAGGCGCGAAAGCGTGGGGAGCAAACAGGATTAGATACCCTGGTAGTCCACGCCGTAAACGATGAGTGCTAAGTGTTAGAGGGTTTCCGCCCTTTAGTGCTGAAGTTAACGCATTAAGCACTCCGCCTGGGGAGTACGGCCGCAAGGCTGAAACTCAAAGGAATTGACGGGGGCCCGCACAAGCGGTGGAGCATGTGGTTTAATTCGAAGCAACGCGAAGAACCTTACCAGGTCTTGACATCCTCTGAAAACCCTAGAGATAGGGCTTCTCCTTCGGGAGCAGAGTGACAGGTGGTGCATGGTTGTCGTCAGCTCGTGTCGTGAGATGTTGGGTTAAGTCCCGCAACGAGCGCAACCCTTGATCTTAGTTGCCATCATTAAGTTGGGCACTCTAAGGTGACTGCCGGTGACAAACCGGAGGAAGGTGGGGATGACGTCAAATCATCATGCCCCTTATGACCTGGGCTACACACGTGCTACAATGGACGGTACAAAGAGCTGCAAGACCGCGAGGTGGAGCTAATCTCATAAAACCGTTCTCAGTTCGGATTGTAGGCTGCAACTCGCCTACATGAAGCTGGAATCGCTAGTAATCGCGGATCAGCATGCCGCGGTGAATACGTTCCCGGGCCTTGTACACACCGCCCGTCACACCACGAGAGTTTGTAACACCCGAAGTCGGTGGGGTAACCTTTTTGGAGCCAGCCGCCTAAGGTGGGACAGATGATTGGGGTGAAGTCGTAACAAGGTAGCCGTATCGGAAGGTGCTGCTGGATCACCTCCTTTCTATGGAGAATTGATGAACGCTGTTCATCAATATAAGTTTCCGTGTTTCGTTTTGTTCAGTTTTGAGAGAACTATCTCTCATATATAAATGTATGTTCTTTGAAAACTAGATAACAGTGTAGCTCATATTTTTTTAATTTTAGTTTGGTTAAGTTAGAAAGGGCGCACGGTGGATGCCTTGACACTAGGAGTCGATGAAGGACGGGACTAACGCCGATATGCTTCGGGGAGCTGTAAGTAAGCTTTGATCCGAAGATTTCCGAATGGGGAAACCCACTATACGTAATGGTATGGTATCCTTACCTGAATACATAGGGTATGGAAGACAGACCCAGGGAACTGAAACATCTAAGTACCTGGAGGAAGAGAAAGCAAATGCGATTTCCTGAGTAGCGGCGAGCGAAACGGAATCTAGCCCAAACCAAGAGGCTTGCCTCTTGGGGTTGTAGGACATTCTATACGGAGTTACAAAGGAACGAGGTAGACGAAGCGACCTGGAAAGGTCCGTCGTAGAGGGTAACAACCCCGTAGTCGAAACTTCGTTCTCTCTTGAATGTATCCTGAGTACGGCGGAACACGTGAAATTCCGTCGGAATCTGGGAGGACCATCTCCCAAGGCTAAATACTCCCTAGTGATCGATAGTGAACCAGTACCGTGAGGGAAAGGTGAAAAGCACCCCGGAAGGGGAGTGAAAGAGATCCTGAAACCGTGTGCCTACAAATAGTCAGAGCCCGTTAATGGGTGATGGCGTGCCTTTTGTAGAATGAACCGGCGAGTTACGATCCCGTGCGAGGTTAAGTTGAAGAGACGGAGCCGCAGCGAAAGCGAGTCTGAATAGGGCGTTTAGTACGTGGTCGTAGACCCGAAACCAGGTGATCTACCCATGTCCAGGGTGAAGTTCAGGTAACACTGAATGGAGGCCCGAACCCACGCACGTTGAAAAGTGCGGGGATGAGGTGTGGGTAGCGGAGAAATTCCAATCGAACCTGGAGATAGCTGGTTCTCCCCGAAATAGCTTTAGGGCTAGCCTTAAGTGTAAGAGTCTTGGAGGTAGAGCACTGATTGAACTAGGGGTCCTCATCGGATTACCGAATTCAGTCAAACTCCGAATGCCAATGACTTATCCTTAGGAGTCAGACTGCGAGTGATAAGATCCGTAGTCAAGAGGGAAACAGCCCAGATCGCCAGCTAAGGTCCCAAAGTGTGTATTAAGTGGAAAAGGATGTGGAGTTGCTTAGACAACTAGGATGTTGGCTTAGAAGCAGCCACCATTTAAAGAGTGCGTAATAGCTCACTAGTCGAGTGACTCTGCGCCGAAAATGTACCGGGGCTAAATACACCACCGAAGCTGCGAATTGATACCAATGGTATCAGTGGTAGGGGAGCGTTCTAAGTGCAGTGAAGTCAGACCGGAAGGACTGGTGGAGCGCTTAGAAGTGAGAATGCCGGTATGAGTAGCGAAAGACGGGTGAGAATCCCGTCCACCGAATGCCTAAGGTTTCCTGAGGAAGGCTCGTCCGCTCAGGGTTAGTCAGGACCTAAGCCGAGGCCGACAGGCGTAGGCGATGGACAACAGGTTGATATTCCTGTACCACCTCTTTATCGTTTGAGCAATGGAGGGACGCAGAAGGATAGAAGAAGCGTGCGATTGGTTGTGCACGTCCAAGCAGTTAGGCTGATAAGTAGGCAAATCCGCTTATCGTGAAGGCTGAGCTGTGATGGGGAAGCTCCTTATGGAGCGAAGTCTTTGATTCCCCGCTGCCAAGAAAAGCTTCTAGCGAGATAAAAGGTGCCTGTACCGCAAACCGACACAGGTAGGCGAGGAGAGAATCCTAAGGTGTGCGAGAGAACTCTGGTTAAGGAACTCGGCAAAATGACCCCGTAACTTCGGGAGAAGGGGTGCTTTCTTAACGGAAAGCCGCAGTGAATAGGCCCAAGCGACTGTTTAGCAAAAACACAGGTCTCTGCGAAGCCGTAAGGCGAAGTATAGGGGCTGACACCTGCCCGGTGCTGGAAGGTTAAGGAGAGGGGTTAGCGTAAGCGAAGCTCTGAACTGAAGCCCCAGTAAACGGCGGCCGTAACTATAACGGTCCTAAGGTAGCGAAATTCCTTGTCGGGTAAGTTCCGACCCGCACGAAAGGTGTAACGATTTGGGCACTGTCTCAACCAGAGACTCGGTGAAATTATAGTACCTGTGAAGATGCAGGTTACCCGCGACAGGACGGAAAGACCCCGTGGAGCTTTACTGTAGCCTGATATTGAATTTTGGTACAGTTTGTACAGGATAGGCGGGAGCCATTGAAACCGGAGCGCTAGCTTCGGTGGAGGCGCTGGTGGGATACCGCCCTGACTGTATTGAAATTCTAACCTACGGGTCTTATCGACCCGGGAGACAGTGTCAGGTGGGCAGTTTGACTGGGGCGGTCGCCTCCTAAAGTGTAACGGAGGCGCCCAAAGGTTCCCTCAGAATGGTTGGAAATCATTCGTAGAGTGCAAAGGCATAAGGGAGCTTGACTGCGAGACCTACAAGTCGAGCAGGGACGAAAGTCGGGCTTAGTGATCCGGTGGTTCCGCATGGAAGGGCCATCGCTCAACGGATAAAAGCTACCCCGGGGATAACAGGCTTATCTCCCCCAAGAGTCCACATCGACGGGGAGGTTTGGCACCTCGATGTCGGCTCATCGCATCCTGGGGCTGTAGTCGGTCCCAAGGGTTGGGCTGTTCGCCCATTAAAGCGGTACGCGAGCTGGGTTCAGAACGTCGTGAGACAGTTCGGTCCCTATCCGTCGTGGGCGTAGGAAATTTGAGAGGAGCTGTCCTTAGTACGAGAGGACCGGGATGGACGCACCGCTGGTGTACCAGTTGTTCTGCCAAGGGCATAGCTGGGTAGCTATGTGCGGAAGGGATAAGTGCTGAAAGCATCTAAGCATGAAGCCCCCCTCAAGATGAGATTTCCCATAGCGTAAGCTAGTAAGATCCCTGAAAGATGATCAGGTTGATAGGTTCGAGGTGGAAGCATGGTGACATGTGGAGCTGACGAATACTAATAGATCGAGGACTTAACCATATAATATGTAGCAAATGTTATCTAGTTTTGAAGGAATATATATTTAAAATTCCTTTTGACATTCTGAAAAGAATGTGTATAATGATAAAAGTCTGGTAATGATGGCAGAGAGGTCACACCCGTTCCCATACCGAACACGGAAGTTAAGCTCTCTAGCGCCGATGGTAGTTGGGACCTTGTCCCTGTGAGAGTAGGACGTTGCCAGGCTTGTATTATTCCGCAGTAGCTCAGCGGTAGAGCTATCGGCTGTTAACCGATCGGTCGTAGGTTCGATTCCTACCTGCGGAGCCATTATGCTTCCATAGCTCAGCTGGTAGAGTACTTCCATGGTAAGGAAGAGGTCACCGGTTCAACCCCGGTTGGAAGCTTGGAAAAAGTTTTTAAATTTTTGGCCCGTTGGTCAAGTGGTTAAGACACCGCCCTTTCACGGCGGTAACACGGGTTCGAATCCCGTACGGGTCACCACTTTTGGAGGATTAGCTCAGCTGGGAGAGCACCTGCCTTACAAGCAGGGGGTCGGCGGTTCGATCCCGTCATCCTCCACCATATATGTTTAAATGTCGGAGGGGTAGCGAAGTGGCTAAACGCGGCGGACTGTAAATCCGCTCCTTCGGGTTCGGCAGTTCGAATCTGCCCCCCTCCACCATTTTCTTTAAAATAACCTGAGAGGGTTTATTTTTTTGAGAAGATAAGCATACTAGTAAATATTAATGGGCTATAGCCAAGCGGTAAGGCAACGGACTTTGACTCCGTCATGCGCTGGTTCGAATCCAGCTAGCCCAGCCATTTACGAGCCATTAGCTCAGTTGGTAGAGCATCTGACTTTTAATCAGAGGGTCGAAGGTTCGAATCCTTCATGGCTCACCATTTTCGCGGAAGTAGTTCAGTGGTAGAATACAACCTTGCCAAGGTTGGGGTCGCGGGTTCGAATCCCGTCTTCCGCTTTATTACTACGGGGCCTTAGCTCAGCTGGGAGAGCGCCTGCCTTGCACGCAGGAGGTCAGCGGTTCGATCCCGCTAGGCTCCATATAAATAGAGAAAGTGTACATCATATGATGTACGCTTTTTTTGTGTTTAAAAAGACAACTTTCATATTTGTCGTTTAAAATGAAGAAAACGTAAAAATAAAGGATGGGGGATAATTGTGAAAGTTGTCATTGCATCTGATTCATACAAAGAAAGTCTAAAGGCTATAGAAGTATGTGAAGCTATTGAAAGAGGTTTTGGAGCAATTTTTCCTAAAGCAGAGTATGTAAAAATACCAATTGGAGATGGTGGGGAAGGAACTGTTGATTCACTTGTTGATGCCACAGGAGGAAGCGTTGTATCACTTTATGTGACAGGACCGCTTAGAGAAGGCGTACAAGCTTTTTATGGCATTTCTACAGATAAAAAGACAGCGTTTATTGAAATGGCATCGGCATCTGGACTACAACACGTACCGGTTGAAAAGCGAAATCCATTCATTACAACGTCAAAAGGGACAGGAGAGCTTATATTACATGCGCTAGACCAAGGAGTTAAGCATATTATTTTGGGGCTTGGAGGAAGCGCTACAAATGATGGTGGAGCAGGTATGTTATCGGCTTTAGGAGTAAGGTTTATAGATGAAAAGGGTGAAGCAATAGATCCATCTGGAGGAACATTACATTCGATTGTCACGATTGATTTTTCACGAATGGATTCACGCCTAAAGGAGATAACGATAGAAGCGGCGTGTGATGTAAATAATCCATTAGTCGGAATGAGAGGGGCATCTTTCGTGTTTGGTGCTCAAAAGGGTGGGGATGTAGAGATGCTGAAAAGGCTAGATGAGAATTTAAAGCATTATGCGACTATTCTTAAACGATATGTATCTTTGGATGTATCTGAAATACCTGGTGCAGGAGCGGCAGGAGGTATGGGAGCAGCTGTTATTGCAGTGTTAAAGGGGAGCTTACGAAAGGGTATTGAAATTGTATTGGATCATACAAATTTTGATAAGCATATAGAAGATGCGGATTTAATTATAACTGGTGAAGGTAGAATAGATGAACAAACAGCATATGGAAAGGCTCCTGTTGGTGTCGCGGGGCGAGCGAAACGTCTTCATATTCCTGTGATTGCTATAGGAGGATCGGTATCTCCAAATTATCCAGTTGTTTACGAAAAGGGAATCGATGCAGTATTTAGTATTACGCCTTTTCCAATGGCACTAGACGAGGCATATAAGATGGCAAAAGAGAATATTGAAATGACAGCAAGAAATATTGCAGCAGTATGGAAAATTGCATCGAAAAAACACTTCTAAATGTAGAAGTGTTTTTTATTATTATCTAATAATAATGATAGCAGTTGTTTCATTAAGTTAACTTTATACATAAAATGGTCTTAAGATTTGGATTTCAACATAAATATAAGTGAATAAATTGTATATCCATACAGAAAAATGTCGAGTTGAGTCAGAGTATATAAAAGATTTAAAATATTTAGTGAAGGCATAAAAGGGGGATACTATCTATGAAAAAAGAAATCTCAGTTATTGGAGTTCCAATGGATTTAGGACAGATGCGTCGTGGAGTTGATATGGGCCCGAGCGCGATCCGTTATGCAGGGGTAATTGAAAGAATTGAAGAAATTGGATATAACATTAAAGATATGGGAGATATATGTATAGAGAGAGAAAAAGAAGTTGATGAAAATACAAAATTAAGAAACCTTACACAAGTTGCGACTGTATGTAATGAATTGGCAAGTAAGGTGGATCATATTATAGAAGAAGGTCGTTTTCCACTTGTATTAGGTGGTGACCATAGTATCGCAATTGGTACACTAGCTGGTGTGGCAAAACATTATAAAAATTTAGGTGTTATTTGGTATGATGCACATGGAGATTTAAATACGGAGGAAACTTCACCATCTGGTAATATTCATGGAATGTCACTTGCAGCAAGTTTAGGCTATGGACATCCCACGCTTGTAGACTTATACGGGGCATATCCAAAGGTGAAAAAAGAGAACGTTGTAATTATCGGTGCACGTGCATTGGATGAAGGAGAAAAAGACTTTATTCGCAATGAAGGTATTAAAGTATTCTCAATGCATGAAATTGATCGTATGGGTATGACGGCTGTTATGGAAGAAACAATTGCTTATTTATCTCATACTGATGGTGTACATCTATCATTAGATTTAGATGGTCTTGATCCTCATGATGCACCGGGAGTTGGAACGCCTGTAATTGGTGGTCTATCGTATCGTGAAAGTCATTTAGCGATGGAAATGTTAGCGGAAGCTGATATTGTTACATCTGCTGAGTTTGTTGAAGTAAATACGATTTTAGATGAGAGAAATAGAACGGCAACAACCGCGGTTGCTTTAATGGGTTCTTTATTCGGTGAAAAACTAAAATAAATGTAAGAAAAGCAACTGAGAAGTTGCTTTTTTTATTTGAAAATAGACGTATAATAATGATTTATATTATACTGTACGATAAGATTGTTTGACATCTTACCAATTTGATTTAAAGGGGGTTGTTTGTAATTGTCGTTTGTTTCATGTATGGTATAATTAACTAGTTGTTGGAAATACATACAGATAGAGCATAAAACAATATTTCAATATATGGATAGAATTGCTCGTAAGTAGGAGGAAGGGTTAGCATGCCTTTTGAAGATACGACCATTTTGAAATATCTTAGTACGGTATTAGATATTGCCGTTGTATGGTTTATTATATATAAGCTAATTCTTATAATCCGAGGGACAAAAGCTGTTCAACTTTTAAAGGGGATTACAGTTATTATTGTCGTTCGGATGATTAGTATTTTCCTTGAATTGCATACGCTTTATTGGCTAACGGAACAAGTATTAACGTGGGGATTTTTAGCCGTTATTATTATCTTCCAGCCAGAATTGCGAAGAGCACTTGAGCAGCTAGGACGCGGAAGTTTATTTTCGCGTGTTGGAACTCAGGAGGATGATGAACCTGAAATTGTTGCAACATCGATAGCAAAAGCAACGGAATATATGGGAAAACGTAGAATTGGTGCATTAATTACGTTGTCAAAAGAGACCGGAATGGGTGATTATGTGGAAACGGGTATTCCGTTAAATGCAAATGTATCATCGGAGTTACTCATTAATATTTTCATTCCAAATACGCCTCTTCACGACGGAGCCGTAATTATGCAAGGAAGTACAATTAAAGCAGCGGCTTGTTATCTTCCATTATCAGAAAGCCCCTTTATTTCTAAAGAGTTAGGAACAAGGCATCGTGCTGCAATGGGAGTTAGTGAAGTCACTGATAGTATTACAGTAGTTGTATCTGAAGAAACAGGCCAAATTTCTTTAACGAAAAATGGTAAGTTGCATCGTGATTTGAAGACAGAACAACTGAAGGATATGTTATTAGCAGAATTTAGTGGGAACGAAAAAACGACTTCTTCGTCTTTATGGAATTGGAGGAGAAAGCGTCATGGATAAGTTAATGGAGAATCATTGGTTTTTAAAAGGAATCTCATTACTATTGGCGTGTATGCTTTTTATGTCCGCAACTTTAACTGAAAAGAATACGACATCGGGTATATTACCTTTCGCAAATGATACGAAAGAAACATTAACTAATCATGCTATTAACCTTAAGTATGATGAAGATAAATATATTGTAAGTGGTATTCCGGCAGAGGGCGTTAAGGTGAAGTTAGAAGGCCCAAAAGCAGCAGTTGCTACAGCAAAAGCAAAAAAACAATTTGATATAACGGTTGATTTGCGAGATAGTCCAAAAGGGACTTATGAAGTTTCTTTGAAAACGAACGGGCTTCCAGATGATGTGAAGGGAACAGTTCAGCCATCAACAATTAAAGTTACTCTTCATGAAAAAGCGAGAAAATATGTTCATGTAGACTTAAAGTTATCAAATGAGGATCAGATGCCAGCGGGTGCTACTCTCGAAAAATCAAACATTAAACCTGATACTGTTGAGGTAGTTGGGACGAAAGAAGAAATCGAAAGTATTTCATCTGCTAAGGCGTATATTGATTTAAAAGGTGTTAATAAAACTGTTACAAAAACAGCTGAAGTTACATTATACAATAAAGAAGGAAAACGTTTAAATGTAAGAACAAGTCCATCTAAAATTAGTGTAACGTTGAATGTGGCGACGCAAGCTACGGCCAATAATACGGAAAAAACTGTTCCTGTAACGTATACGAAAAAGGGGAGTTTACCAGAAGGATTGGCCGTTACAAATATTAGCGTTGAACCGAGAGAAGTAACGATAGCGGGTCCAAAAGATATTTTGGATAATATACAATCGATAGAGGGGGTCGAAGTAGATCTTAGTCAATTGACTGAGTCTACAACATTCGATACCTCTGTTTTATTGCCAAAGGGTGTAACGAGTTCTAAACCAAATCAAGTGAGGGTTTCCGTAGGGGTACAAAAAGTAAAACAAACAAAAACTAGAACAATTGAAGGTGTCTCGATTCAAAAAAATGGAGTTTCTAAAGATGTCACTGCTCAGCTACTTTCGCCACAGGATGGAAAGATAAGCGTTGATATTTCAGGAGAAGCAAGTATAGTAGATAAAATAACAGCTGCTCAAATAACAGCGGTAATTAATTTGCAAAATGTATCGCCAGGGACGAAGGATGTTTCGATTCAAGTGAGCGGTCCTGGTAATATTTCAATAGAGCCAAAACAAAAAAGTGCTAAAGTTACTATTGTGAAGAAAGAAAAGCCAGATCAAGAAGTACAGGGTAATGGTGAACAACCAGATTCAAATAATAATCAAGATAATCAAACTGAAAAACCAAAAGATCCTGAAACTAATCCAGAAAAAGACCAGGACAAAGAAAAAGACAAAGATAAAGATAAAGAACTTAGTCAAGAACCAACGGTAGATAATCAAAAAGAGCAAGAAAAAGGAGCGAATCATAATGGGTAAATATTTTGGTACAGATGGAGTACGTGGAGTTGCGAATGAGGAATTAACACCTGAATTAGCTTTCAAAATTGGACGTTTTGGTGGTTATGTATTAACAAAAGATACAGATCGTCCAAAAGTAATTATCGGTCGTGATACACGTGTATCTGGTCATATGTTAGAAGGAGCTTTAGTAGCAGGTCTATTATCAACTGGAGCAGAAGTAATGCGCCTTGGTGTTATTTCTACACCGGGTGTTGCTTATTTAACAAAGGCGTTAGGCGCACAAGCGGGTGTGATGATTTCTGCATCTCATAATCCGGTACAAGATAACGGAATTAAATTCTTCGGTTCAGACGGTTTTAAATTAACAGATGAGCAAGAAGCAGAAATCGAAGCTTTATTAGACAAAGAAGTTGATGAATTGCCACGTCCAACAGGTACTAACCTTGGACAAGTGAGCGATTACTTTGAAGGTGGACAAAAATATTTACAATACATTAAACAAACTGTAGAAGAAGATTTCTCTGGTTTACATATCGCTTTAGATTGTGCACATGGTGCAACGTCTTCTTTAGCGCCGTACTTATTTGCGGATTTAGAAGCTGATATTTCAACAATGGGAACTTCACCGAATGGTATGAATATTAATGCTGGAGTAGGTTCTACGCATCCTGAAGGCCTAGCAGAATTAGTGAAAGAAAAAGGTGCTGATATCGGTCTTGCTTTTGATGGTGATGGTGACCGTTTAATCGCTGTAGATGAAAAAGGAAACATCGTTGATGGCGATCAAATTATGTTTATTTGTGCGAAGTACATGAAAGAAACTGGCCAACTAAAGCACAATACAGTTGTTTCAACTGTTATGAGTAACTTAGGTTTCTACAAAGCACTTGAAGCAAACAATATTACAAGTGACAAAACTGCAGTTGGTGATCGCTACGTAATGGAAGAAATGAAACGCGGTGGTTACAACTTAGGCGGAGAACAATCAGGTCACATTATCTTACTTGATTACATTACAACTGGTGATGGAATGTTAAGTGCACTTCAACTTGTAAACATCATGAAAATGACGAAAAAGCCATTATCTGAGCTTGCAGGAGAAATGACGAAATTCCCACAATTACTAGTAAATGTTCGTGTAACAGATAAAAAATTAGCATTAGAAAATGAAAAAATTAAAGAAATTATTCGTGTTGTAGAAGAAGAAATGAACGGTGATGGCCGCATTCTTGTGCGTCCATCTGGAACAGAACCGCTTATTCGTGTAATGGCAGAAGCACCGACACAAGAAGTTTGTAATGCATATGTACATCGTATTGTAGAAGTTGTTAAAGCTGAAGTTGGCGCTTAATAATTTGTTGAATTTATTTTAAAAGGAGCACAAGAAGTGCTCCTTTTTCATATGTTTTAAAGACGATGAAAAAAATTTCATTGACGGTTTATAATGTTTGTTATAAGATTGTCTTGTTCTTTTTCTCAAAGTAAATGTTGTAAATTATAAAAGCGCCAGAACTACAAGTAGTGTAGTTGACGAGGTGGAGTTTTATCGAGATTTCGGCGGATGACTCCCGGTTGTTCATCATAACCGCAAGCTTTTACTTAAATCATTAAGGTGACTTAATGGACAAAGGTGAAAGTGTGATGAGAGAAAAGGAACGGATGAAAACTAGCTGTATAAGTATATACGGACTTAAACCCAATCGAGAGGAAGGTGAAAGCCGTTACAAGCTTACAGGGCTAGCAATATGTAATCCGTTTTTTAGTATAAATAAAAATGGTATCGGACTATGTCGTTACATGTTCGCAAAGCAGTGTAAGCATTTGTAACGGCGACTAAACATGTGTGGAATCGTAGGATTTATTGGAGAACAAGATGCAAAGGAAATTTTATTAAAAGGTTTAGAAAAACTAGAATATCGTGGATATGATTCAGCAGGTATTGCAGTACAAGCAGAGAACGGTGTTGTTGTGTACAAAGAAAAAGGCCGTATTGCAAAACTTCGCGAAATCGTAGATGAGAACGTAGCAGCAAGCGTAGGTATCGGACATACACGCTGGGCTACACACGGTGTTCCAAGTAAGGTAAACGCGCATCCGCATCAAAGTACATCAAAGCGCTTTACACTAGTTCATAACGGTGTAATTGAAAACTATGAATTAGTGAAAAAGGAATATTTACAAGATGTAACGTTCGTAAGTGAAACAGATACAGAAATTATCGTACAGCTTATGGAACAACAAGTGAGCACAGGATTAAGTGTAGAAGAAGCGTTCCGTAATACGCTATCTCTTTTACATGGCTCTTATGCAATCGGATTACTTGATGCTGAAAATCCAAACATGATTTATGTTGCTAAAAACAAAAGCCCGCTATTAGTAGGTGTTGGTGACAACTTTAATGTTGTGGCGAGCGACGCTATGGCGATGTTACAAGTTACAGATCAATTTATTGAGTTAATGGATAAAGAAATCGTAATCGTAACGAAAGAAAGCATTACAATTAAAAACTTACAAGGTGAAACGATTGAACGTGCACCGTTTACAGCGGAATTAGATGCAAGTGACATTGAAAAGGGAACATATCCTCATTTCATGCTTAAAGAAATTGATGAGCAACCACTTGTAATCCGTAATATTATTCAAAAGTATCAAGATGAAAATGGCGAAATTGAATTAGATCAAGATATCCGCAACGCGATTTTAGATAGCGATCGTATTTACATCATTGCATGTGGAACGAGTTATCATGCAGGTCTTGTTGGAAAACAATTTATCGAGAAGTTTGCAAAAACACCAGTTGAAGTACACGTAGCAAGTGAATTCTCTTACAACATGCCATTATTAACAGAAAGACCATTCTTCATTTACATTTCACAAAGTGGTGAAACAGCTGATAGCCGTGCAGTACTTGTGCAAACAAATGAAATGGGTCATAAAGCATTAACAATTACAAACGTACCTGGTTCTACGCTTTCTCGTGAAGCTGACTATACACTTCCACTATACGCTGGACCAGAAATTGCGGTTGCATCAACGAAAGCTTACACAGCACAACTTGCAGTACTTTCAATCTTAGCGGCTGACATTGCTAAAGCAAAAGGTGAAGTTCTTGATTTCGACTTAACACACGAACTAGGAATTGTAGCAAATGCAATGATAGAACTTTGTGATCAAAAAGAAGAAATGGACGCATTAGCAAAACAATTTTTAGCAACAACGCGTAACTGTTTCTTCATCGGACGTAGCGTAGACTTCTACGTAGGATTAGAAGGTGCGTTAAAACTAAAAGAAATCTCTTACATCCAAGCAGAAGGATTTGCTGGAGGAGAATTAAAACACGGTACAATCGCTTTAATCGAAAATGGTACACCAGTTATCGCACTTGCTACACAAGAGCACGTAAACCTTGGAATTCGCGGTAACGTGAAAGAAGTAGTAGCACGCGGAGCTAACCCATGTATCATCTCAATGAAAGGCTTAGAAATGGAAGGAGACAGCTTCGTATTACCAGCTGTACACGAAGCACTAGCACCGCTAGTAGCAGTTATTCCATTACAACTTATCTCATACTACGCAGCACTTCACCGCGAGTGTGACGTTGATAAGCCACGTAACTTAGCTAAATCTGTTACGGTTGAGTAGAAGGTTGGTAGATTTGAAATAAATTTGTGAAGCCTCACCCCTTTGGATATTTTTATCTAAAGGGGTGTTTTTGTGTCCAAAAGAAAGAGAACATTTAAAATCGATAAGTGGATTAAAGAGGAGCGAGGAACTAGCAGTGGGAATGGACAGAAGCCCTACTGATTAAAGGTTCACTTTATCGGATTTGGAACGAAATCACTTTTGTTTATCTGAATTTTCTAGTAATATTTTAAGTATTCATGAACAGTTTTCTTTATTACTACAAGAAAAGACGATTGTTATTGCTGAAGAGCTTGGAATGAAACACCTAGCTGATCCAATTGAACGGGAATCTTGGGAGTATAGATGCATTAATTGACTAGACATGACGAGGGGTGTTTATTAATGAAAGTGAAAGAAAAAACATATTTAAGTATAGAAGAGATTATTTCATTACCGGCCTTATCAAGTACAAATATAAGTGATGATGGCAAAAATGTAGCGTTTGTTAAAAAGACAGCTAACTGGAAAGACAATACATATAGAAACCATGTATGGATATATGAAAAGGAAAAGGGGAAGAGTTACCCATTAACAATTGGAGATATAGATAGTACACATCCATTATGGTCTCCAGATTCTAAGGGTATCGCATATCTTAGCCCTGTTGGAGATGGGAAAAATCAGATCTTTTTTAAGTCACTAGACGGCTATAGTGAGGTTCAAATTACTGATGAGAAAGAAGGAGTCAGTAATTTCAAATGGGAGCCTACTGGTAAAGGTTTTTATTATATTGCACAGTCAAAAGAATGTGAGGAGATAAAGAAACGTAAGGAACGATATGGAGATTTCCATCATGTAGGTAAGGAACATCAGAATAATTGTTTATACTACATTGAAATAGAAAAAGTGAAACAAAATGATAAACAGGAACGGAAGGTTAGCGGTGTTTATCAACTAACGGACGGTAAGGATTTTTATATACATAACTTTGATATTTCAAATAATGGGAAAAAGGTTGTATGTATGGCTACACCAAGCCTAAACGATTATATGAATGGTGATATATATATATTAGATGTTGAAGCTGGGGAACTACAAAAGATGAATATAGATACGTTGTTAGGAGCGAGCATCTGCTTTTCTCCTGAGGGCGATAAAATATGTTACTCAGCAAGCATAAGAGAGAAGGATTACTATAGAAATCATATACAAGATAATACATTAGAGATATATGATATGAATACTGGAGAGGTAATTCAGCCTCTAACAAATTTTGATAGTACGGTTACGCCATTACAGTGGACAGCTAAAGGAATTTTAATTAGATGGCAGGATAAAACGAATTATCGTATTGGATTACTAGCTGAAGATGGCACTGTGGAAGCATTAAGCGACAAGGTAGATGGCTTTATAATGGATGCCTCTATAACAAAGGATGGAAATCATATAACCTATAATAAGGCTATAACAAATGAAACCTTTGAAATCTATTTGGATGATAAAAGAATAACGGATGAAAATAGCTTTTTCGAAGACAAGCTTAA
This sequence comes from Bacillus toyonensis BCT-7112, assembly GCF_000496285.1. GTDB lineage: Bacteria > Bacillota > Bacilli > Bacillales > Bacillaceae_G > Bacillus_A > Bacillus_A toyonensis. The sequence continues at coordinate 2,783,066 of NC_022781.1, forward strand.
AAGTAATAGGGAAATCATCTCATGGAAAAGTAGAGATGGCCTTGAAATTGAGGGTGTGTTATCAACCCCAGCAGAGTTTGACTCAAATAAAAAATATCCTTTATTAGTAGTAATTCATGGTGGTCCGGCTTGGGCATCCTTTCCGATATTTTCAGACAGCTTCAATGAGAAATATCCGATTGAACAGTTTATCGAAAAAGGCTTTATCGTTTTAGAGCCAAACTACAGAGGAAGTTCAGGTTATGGTAATGAATTCTTAAAAGCAAACTACAGAAAACAGGGAATCGCTGACTATGATGATGTTATATCAGGGGTGGATAAACTAGTTGATCAAGGGATTGTAGATAAAGATACAGTAGGAGTTATGGGATGGAGTAACGGAGGATATATATCAGCTTTCTGTTCTACATTTAGTAGTAGATTTAAAGCTATTTCAGTTGGGGGCGGAATTACGAACTGGAGTACCCATTATGTAAATACAGATATCCCTTACTTTATTAGAATGTATTTAGGAAATACTCCATGGAATGATCCGGGGATCTATACGAAGACATCACCAATGACATATATTAAATCAGCTTGTACGCCTACCTTAATTCAACATGGGGAAAAGGATGCAAGAATTCCAACTACAAATGCATATGAGCTATATGAAGGATTAAGAGATATGGAAGTTGATACAGAATTAATTATATTTAAAGGAATGGCATATAGTTCTGATCAGCCAGGAATGAGAGTAGCTATTATGAAGCAGAACTTGATGTGGTTTTCACATTATATTCTTGGAGAAAGTATGGAGGGCTTTCGTACTATATAATGGATATTCGTACAGGGATTTTTCGTTGTACAATCGGGTCATATTGTTGAAAAAGAGATACAACAAATTATATAATTTGTTGTAAACTGCATGCAAACCATTATGATTATAAGGAAATGTAATTCGGAGGACTAATATGACAGAAAATAAAAATGTGTTACCAGTAGAACAGCGTGAACAATTATTCAAAGTATTGAAAGCTCGTTTTGAGAAGAATATGAATCGTCATGAAGGTCTTGAATGGGCTAAAGTTGAAGCGAAGCTGGATGTTAATGCTGAGAAATTATGGTCACTTAATGAAATGGAAGTAACTGGCGGTGAGCCGGATGTTGTTGGTTATGATAAAGAGAAGGACGAGTATACTTTCTATGATTGTTCAAAGGAGAGTCCTAAAGGCCGCAGAAGTCTTTGTTATGATCTTGAAGCGTTAGAGTCAAGAAAAAAACATAAACCAGAAAATAATGTCATTGATGTGGCAACTGCTATGGGCATTGAATTATTAACTGAAGAACAATATCGAGATTTGCAACAAATTGGGGATTTCGATATGAAATCATCAAGCTGGGTACAAACGCCTTCAGATATTCGCGAACTCGGTGGCGCTCTATTTTGCGATTATCGCTTTGGACACGTTTTTGTGTACCACAATGGAGCAGATTCCTATTATGCTGCTAGAGGGTTTCGCGGTTCGTTAAGAGTTTAAATTTGGAGTAAGTAAGAAAAGAGCCTATACTTAGGCTCTTTTCTTACTTATATTTTAAAAGTAAACTGTTACTACGCAGTTTTACTTAATTTATATGTTTCGTGGTTGTTTTTCCGGAAAAGTTTAGGGAAAACATAACCGTCTAATCCAATACGTCCAGCATTATGACCTGCAATTAAAATGAACATAGTTAAAACAAGCATGTTTGGGTTTACACTAACAGTTCCACTTAATAAGAATGAAAGATTCATTATGATTCCAAAGAATGCAGCAGTTTTTGTTAATCCACCTAAAATTAAACCTAAACCTACTAAGATTTCCCCCCATTGTACGAAAAAGCTAAATAAGTCTGCGTGCGGAAGAACAAAGTTTTGAAGGAAATCCGCCCACCAGCCTTGTACTGCGGGGTGATCGCCTGATGCTTGGGCGATGGCGCCTTTGAGGAAACCGCTGGCATCAAAAGATTGTCCTAAAACTTTCCCTATTCCAGCAGTAATCCAAGAATATCCTATGTAAAGACGTAAAAGTAATAATATGAAAGTAGCACGTTTATCAGTTCTTAAAAAATTGATAACCATTGAAATCCCTCCAATATTGTATTTACATGTTTATTATATATTCATTGTGAATAAATTCACAATGGAGGAAATGTGAACGAATATATGTTGTGAGTAATTGTTTTATTTTTTGTAACATTTCATCTTTTTTGATAGACTAATAATAGAGATATATCAAAAGGAGGCAAAGACTAGATATGTGGATGAACTTGTAATGATTAGCAATTGGATAGATTATTTTTCTCTCATAAGTGAGGGTTTATTTAGCTATCTGTAAATCATTCAAGGACTGCATATTTGGCGTAGTCATTCCTTCGGTAAGGATAGGCCTATTATGTATCTATCTTTTTTGTGGGGAAATTTATATCTCTCATATAAAATATGCGTCCTTTAAAATTGGAGGAGTATATGATGAATCAATTAAAAAATAAAGTAGCAGTTGTTACAGGTGTAAGTCGTCTAGACGGTATAGGAGCAGCTATTTGCACAGAGTTAGCAGAGGCTGGATACGATATATTTTTTACGTATTGGACAGCTTACGATAAAGAGATGCCTTGGGGCGTTGAGCAAAATGAACAAATACAATTAAAAGAAGAGCTAATACAAAAAGGTGTTAAAGTATCGAGCATGGAGTTAGATTTAACTCAAAATGATGCACCGAAAGAGCTTATAAATAGGGTTACTGAACAACTAGGCTACCCTCATATATTAATTAATAATGCAGCATATTCTACGAATAATGATTTCTCTAATTTGTCTGCTGAAGAGCTGGATAAGCATTACATGGTAAATGTTCGTGCGACTACATTGTTAAGTAGTCAATTTGCCCGAGGATTTGATAAGAAATTTGGTGGTAGAATTGTGAATATGACTTCGGGGCAATTTCAAGGGCCTATGGCAGGAGAACTGGCGTATGCAACAACGAAAGGAGCTATTGATGCTCTTACCAGTACGTTGTCAGCAGAAGTAGCCCATTTAGGAATAACAGTGAATGCAATTAACCCAGATCCAACTAGTACAGGATGGATGACTGAAGAGATAAAGCAAGGATTAAAGCCGATGTTTCCTCTGGGCAGAATTGGTGAGCCAAAGGATGCAGCTAGACTCATAAAGTTTTTAGTAAGTGAAGAAGCAGAGTGGATTACGGGACAAGTGATTCATTCGGAAGGTGGATTTAAAAGGTAAAAAGAAGGCATCTCCTTTCGGTGAGATGCCTTCTTTCTAATCTTTCTTCAATCTTCGTGCAACACCATTCCCTAAAGATTGTAATCCTTGAACGAGGATAATTAAAATAAAGACGGTTGCATACATTACTTCAGGTTCATAGCGTAAATGTCCGAAGCGATATGCCAAGTCCCCTAGCCCGCCAGCCCCTACAAGACCAGCCATCGCTGTTGCGCCAATTAAGCCGATTGTTGCGATCGTTAATCCGAGCACAAGAGATGGGCGTGCTTCTTTAACCATGACGTGCCAAATGATTTTTATAGTAGAGACTCCCATTGCTTGGTAAGCTTCAATAACACCACGATCCACTTCTAGTAAAGCTGTCTCCATTAAGCGTGCAATATAAGGAGCTGTGAAGACGACAAGTGGTACGATAACACCTTGCACGCCAATGGATGTTCCCATTAGGAACTTCGTAAAAGGTAAAATGAAGAATAATAGAATGATAAATGGAAGAGAGCGAATGACATTAATAACTGTATTAAGAATAGGATAGATAAGTTTATTTTCTCGCTGTCCACCGGGTCTCGTCAAAACAAGTGTAACGCCGAGCGGTAATGCGATAAGGATAGAGATAAGTAATGAAATAGATGTCATTTGAAATGTTTGAATTGTTGCTTCCCATATGACTTCACCCCATTCATCCAAAAAGGACTTGTTTTCCATAGTCTGTTTTCCCTCCCTCTACGATGATACCTCTCTCTTGTAAGAATGCTAAAGCACGGTTTACTTCATTTTTTTCACCTTGCATATGAACGACAAGTTTCCCATATGCCTCATGTTTTAGCTGCGTAATATTACCGGATAAAATATTTGGATATACTTGGAAACGTTTTGTGGCGAAAGCTAGTGCTGGTTCTCCTGAAGAACTTCCTATAAAAGAAAGTGTTACAATTTCACCAGTAGTTTGTAGTTCTTTTTGTACTTCTTCTGGAATTTTAGCTGCAAATGCGCTATTTACAAACTTCTTCGTTGTTACATGTTGTGGATTTGTAAAAATGTCTTTCGCAGTCCCACTTTCGACTACAGATCCATGCTCCATAACGGCAACCTGGTCACAAATACGCTGGATGACATTCATTTCATGTGTAATGAGTAAAATCGTGATGCCAATTTCTTCATTAATTTTTAGTAATAAATCAAGAATAGAATCAGTTGTTTCTGGATCTAATGCGCTCGTTGCTTCATCACTTAATAAAACCTCTGGTTCATGTGATAGTGAACGAGCGATGGCAACACGTTGTTTCTGGCCGCCAGAAAGTTCGCTTGGATAAGCATCTTTACGGTTAAAAAGATCCACGATGCGTAAATATTTTTCTACTCTTTTTTCAATTTCCGCTTTTGGAATGCCAGCAAGGCGTAACGGCAATGCGATATTTTCATAAACGGTAACAGTTTTAAGTAAATTGAATCCTTGAAAAATCATTCCGATTTTTTGCCTCGCTTTTGCTAGTTCTTTTGTTGATAAAGTGGTTAAGTCTTGGTTGTTTACGATGATGTTTCCTGTCGTTGGTTTTTCTAATAAATTTACACAGCGAATTAATGTGCTTTTACCAGCGCCGCTATACCCAATGATTCCAAATACCTCGCCTTTTTCTACTTTAAGGGAAGTAGACTTAAGAGCCTCAACAGTCCCTTTTTTTGTTGTAAATACTTTGGAGACGTTTTTTAATTCAATCATTATCGTCAGCTCCTACCAAGATGGTAAAACTGAACCATCAAATTTTTTCTCGATAAATTCTTTTACTTCTTTAGATTGATAAGCTTTCTTTAATTTACTTACAACAGCATCATCTTTATTTTCAGTACGAACAACGACCCAGTTCACGTATGGTGAATCTTTTCCTTCGCGGAAAATGGAATCTTTCGCTGGATTTAGTTTTGCACCTAATGCAAAGTTTGTGTTAATTGCAGCTGCTTTCACTTCACTTAATTGCGTTGGTAATTGAGAAGCTTCTAATTCAACAATCTTTAAATTTTTCGGGTTTTCAATTACATCCTTTGCAGTCGCTTTTTCTGTAGCCTTTGGATCAACTTTTAAAACCCCTGCTTTTTCAAATAATTTTAAAGCTCGAAGTTCATTCGTTGGGTCATTTGGTACAGCGATTGCATCGCCCTCTTTTAATTCTTTTACATCTTTTAAGCTTTTAGAATATACGCCCATTGGGAATGTTACTGTTGAAAATACTTCAGTTAATTTCATATTGCGTTCGGCTTTAAATACATCTAAATATGATTTCGTTTGATAGCTATTTACATCAAGACTTTTTTCATCTAACGAAACGTTTGGTGCTACGTAATCATTAAATATTTTTATATCAATGTCGAGACCGTCTTTTGCCGCAACTTCTTTAATCTTCTCAAAAATTTGTTCATGTGGTCCACCTGTTACACCGACAGTAATCTTTTTCTCGTCTAATATTTTTACATCTTTATCTGAATTTGCGCCACATGCGCCTAATAATAGTACTGCTCCGCTTACAATGCTCAATAATACTTTCTTCATCTATAATTCCCCCTTAATATACGTTCCAAAATAAAAAGCACCTCTCAAAATAAGAGAGGTGCCGAATAGACGAAATAGGTTCCTCTCTTATCTTCCAAAACGAAAACTCGTTTTGCAGGAATTAGCACCTTAGCTTATACGTTATAAGCTCGGTTGCCGGGCATCATCGGGCCAGTCCCTCCGCCACTCTTGATAAGAGTATGTATATGTAGTTTTTAAATATGGTACTAATAGTAAATCTAACAAAAGGAATTGTCAACTTTATTTTCTGAATATATTTTATTTTAAGGTAATCGAAACGTTTCCTTTCTTATGGCCCATTTCTACATACGTATGGGCTTCTGCAACTTCTTCTAATCGGTAAGTTCTATCAATAACAGGTTTTAGCTTTTCTGTTTCAACTAGTTGTTTTAGTAGGTTCATATCTTCTTTACTGACCTTTGCCATCATTCCGTTAACAGATACATATTTTCCATTAGGCATTAATGCGTCTGTACAAAGAGACTTTTTATATTTTCCAACTGCATCAAATATAATATCGTAGTTCTCGCCCTGTTTAGTAAAATCTTCTTTCATATAATCAATTACTTTATCAGTCCCTAAAGATTGCACTAGTTCAAAATTTGAATTACTACAAACAGCTGTAACGGTCGCGCCGAAATATTTAGCAAGTTGTACAGCAGCTGTTCCTACTGATCCAGAGGCGCCGTATATGAGCACTTGTTGCCCTTTTTTTATACGGCCCTTCCTCAGAAAATGCAATGCTGAAGTTCCGCCAAAAGGAATAACGGCAGCTTCTTCATATGTCACATTGGTAGGTTTTAATGCTATTAATCCACTTTCATGCACGCATGTGTATTCGGCATAACCACCAAGGTTTAGTTCTGTTAATGCAAAAACTGGGTCTCCTTTTTTAAATTGAGTTACATCTGTTCCAATTTCTTCGATTTCACCGGATAACTCTACGCCGAGTATAGGTTTTCTCGGTTTTCTAAAACCTAATATGATCCGCATAGGAACCCAAAATAAGAGGGGACTATTAAAGCCACGTATTCTACAATCTCCAGTCGATACACTTGTTGCGCGAATTTTAACTAATACTTCGTTCTTTTTAGGTTTAGGTTTTTCTACATTTTGAAGCTGGAGAACGTTTGGTGGTCCATATTGTGTACAAATAATCGCCTTCATAATAACCTCCTGAAATGAGTTGTTATTATTTACATCATATTTAAGATCTTCATTAAACATGTCTCTATATAGAGAATATAGATTAAAAATTATATAGATTTCATAGGAAAAGAGGTGATATTATTTTGGGAAAGGGGGCGACATTATGAAAAAAATTATTTTTGTTTCAAGTTTAGTACTTGCAATCAGTCTAGGGGTAGGGTGTAGTAATGAGAAAACAGCAAAGACGGATGAGCCGAAAAAAGAATCAGTTCAAAAAGAAAAGGAATTAGCAGCGAAGGATGTTTTCAAGAAAACGAACGAAGCTTTTAAAAATGAAGAGCATGTAACGATGACATATGGTGTAGGCGTAAAAGCTGAGGGAACAGAGATGGACATATTAAAGGCTAAGATGCAATTAGAGCCAAAGACAAAGAATTCTCGTTCTGAAATGAATATTTCCGGTACAGATGTTGTAGTGTATACTGTGGATGGTAAAGTTGCTGGTGAGGTAAAAAACCCTAATACAGGAGAAGTTATAACCGTACCAGAGGAGCAATTAAACGCTGGTGGAATGAAAGCGACTCAAGATATTATAGATAAGTTAGAAGTACCGGAAGTAGTTTTAGATAAAATGAAGATGGAGAAAAGCGGAGATAAATATAAACTGAAATTTACATTAAAAGGGCAAGAAACAGAAAGTATGTTAACTAGCATGGATGAAACGCAGAAGAAAATGTTACAAGCACAAAATGCGAAGATAGAAGAAGTGGATGCAGAATATATCATTACAAAAGATTTTAAATATGAATCAGCAAAGATAGACATGATTATGAGTAGTAATGGCAAGGATAAAGCACACATTATTACGAACGCAAAATATACGTCGTACGAAAAGTTTGACCCAATAAAATTGCCAGCAGCAAAGTAACAGTTTTGATGAGGGGGACCTAAAATAAGGACCCTCTTTTTTGTATACTTTCTTCATAGGAAAATAGGTACAATATGAAGAGGAAAAGATGTAGAAGAGGAGAGTGTCATTTGAAAAAAAGAAAGATGATGGTGGTCATTGTAGCTTATACAGTGTTGCTTGCAACATCTGTAAATACATATAAAGAGCAACTAATTCATCCCATTATGAGCGATGTAGGAAAGTTACTTCCAACGAAAATTAAACGTGTTGAACATGCTGAGGATGAAAGTTCATTAAAACAGGTCGTGCAAGATGCAAATGTTTCTAGAGAGAAGATTTCTATTGCAGGTATGCAACATAGCCAAGGCGGACAGACGTACTATCCGAACGGTACGATGCTTGATATGAAAGAGTATAATAAAATATTAGCATTCGATCCAGAGAAGAAGCGGATTACAGTTCAAAGTGGTGTCACGTGGAATGATATCCAGAAGAAAATTAATCCATACGGTCTTGCAGTTCAAGTGATGCAATCTCAAAACATTTTTACTGTTGGTGGTTCATTAAGTGTAAATGTACATGGGCGTGATATTCGTCATGAAGCATTGATTGATACAGTAGAGTCATTTAGATTGTTAATGGCAGATGGCACGGTACGTAATATAAGTAGAGAAGAAAATGCAGAGTTATTTCCATATGTCATCGGTGGTTACGGGTTATTTGGTGTCATTTTAGATGTGACATTAAAGCTAACTGATGATGAATTATATGAAATGCATACGAGAATGATAGACTATAAAGAATACACGTCTTACTTCAAAGAGAAAGTGAAAAAAGAAGAAAATGTTCGTATGCACTTAGCACGTATTTCTGTTGCTCCAAATTCATTTTTAAAAGAGATGTATGTGACGGATTATGCATTGGCACAAAATCAAAATATGAGAGAAGAGTACAGTGAATTAAAAGAAGAAAATATTATAGCTGCACCGAAATTTTTGCTTGGATTATCACGTTATAGTGATTGGGGAAAGAATACATTTTGGGATATACAAAGAAGTTATTTTGAACGTACAGATGGACAGTTTGAGACGCGGAATAATGTTATGAGATCAGATAGTGCTTTTATGGAATATGAAAATCCGAACCTTACAGAAGTGCTACAAGAATACTTTGTGCCTATAGATTCCTTCACGGAATATATAGATGATTTACGTGCCGTATTAAGTGAAGAAGAACTGAACTTGCTCAATATTACGATTCGTTACGTGGAAAAGAATGAAAATGCAGTTTTATCCTATGCAAAAGATGATATGTTTGCACTGGTGCTTTTAATTAACCAAGGACGCTCCGAGAGTGAGGTGAAGAAAACAGAGGATGTCATTCGGAAGATGATTGATGTTACTTTAAAACATAACGGTAGTTATTATTTACCGTATTATTCTTATCCAACGAAAGAACAGCTAAAGAAAGCATATCCTCGTATAGAAGAATTTCTTCAGAAGAAGAAGGAAGTGGATCCAGAAGAGAGATTTGTGAATTTATTTTATAGGGAGTATACGAAATGACATATAGAAGATTTGTAGCCTCACAAAGCATCATTATGATGGCAGGAAGTATGGTATTTCCTTTTTACATTCTATTGCTTCGGAATGTTGGAAATAGCTTCTCACAGTTTGGGTGGGCTTATGGCTTATTTGCATTAACTTCAGCACTTGTATATCCGTTAGTAGGGAAGGCGTCTGATAGAGTAGGTGATCAAAAATTATTAATAATATACGCTTGGTCCATGGCGATATTAATGCTTTGTTTTCCAATTGCAACGGAAGTCTGGCATGTGTATATTCTTCAAGTTGTAATGGGAGTTTTAGGTGCTGTGCAGCGTAATACTGAGAAAACGTCGTTAGCACGAAAGGTTGTGCAGGAAAAGGCTGGTTATGAGATTGGAAAATACCATGTGTGGACATCAATTGGAGGCGCAGTAGCGATTATTGTAACGGGGTATTTAGTAGATTTCTTTACGATTGGTACGATTTTTTATATTGCATCTATCTTATATGTAGTAAGTGGAGTTGTATTAAGTAGTAAAAAAATATAACCATTCCTATTTTTACCTAAATACCCTTTGTTTGTTATACTAAAAGGGAAGACAAAAGAAAAGGGGACATTGCCTTTGATGAAATTTTTAGTTTTAGTTATTCTCACTTTGTTTTTGATTCCATGGACAAGAAGCGGTAGTAAACTTCGAGCAGTGGATAAGAAGGGGGATGAGAAGGTTGTAAAGGGTAAGAAATCATCCATTTTAGTTATTCCTGTTTTATTTTGGATAGGTATTGCAATCTATGAATATTTTTGGCTAATTGATGATCGAGCAGATTCGATTCTTACTCATTATTCTGTTGCAGTAGCAATTTTAATTGGGCTTGTTTTATTTTCACAAGATCAGATAGGGAAATTAGAAGGTACATTAAAAGGTCTTCTAATGTTTGTTTTACTTGCAAGTTACGGCTATTTTGGTTATTTGCACGATATAGTAATCACGCAAAAGAAATATGATTCTGTTGTTAAGGTAGAGAAAGATATTTCAGAGCCATTTACTGAAAATGATCAGCCGTTTACAGTGCCGCCAAAGACAGCGGAGAATAAGATGAAAAAAGTATTTGGGGATATTCCGAAAGTAGCTTATTTTGAGCTAGGAGAATTAACGCCACAAATGGTAAACGGTGAGGCTTTATATGTAGCGCCGATTGAAGTTTCAGGATTTTTTAAAGCACGTAAAGCTGAAACAATTCCAGGGTACGTAACGATGTCAGGTACGAACCCTGATGCCGAAGCGAAACTGCATCTCGGTTATAAGATGAAATACGTGCCAAGCATGTTTTTCGGGAATAATTTAGAGCGTGTCGTACGAAAATCCGAACCAAATTTAATCTTTAAAGGGAAACCTAAATTTGAAGTTGATGATAAAGGGAAACCGTATTATACAATGACATATGGTGAATTTATTTCAGGGAGATCTGGATTTGAGGTAGAGGGTGTTGTTGTAGTAGATGCACAAACAGGTGAAGTGAAAAGATATGATAAAGGAAAGGCACCTAAATTTGTTGATGGTGTATTGAATCATGAGACCGCATCTACATTAAATACGTATTTCGGTAAATATATTCACGGATTTTGGAATACAAAATTCTCGCAAACTGATATGAAGATTCCGACTGAGTGGGGGACGAAAGAAGGAGTGACACCAATCTTCGGTAAGGATGGAACGCTATATTACTTTACTGATTTCACCTCTCCAAAAGAAGGAGTAGATTCTGCGTTAGGTTATTCACTTATTGATGCACGTACAGGTAAGTTGTATTACTATAACGGAAAAGAAGTAAAGGGAATTATGGATGGTTCAGCTGCTTCAGAAGTGGTGGATAATTCCTTTAAAAGAGAGAAATGGCATGGAACGATGCCGGTTATTTATAACGTGTACGGTAAACCTTCTTGGATTGTACCTGTTATTGATGACGGGGGATTAGTACGTGCCCATACTGTCATCTATGCTTCTAATGCAAAAATATTTGCAACAGGTTCGACGCAAAAAGAAGCTCTTGAAAATTATAAAAATGCGCTAAGCGGGAGTGGAGATTCATTTAGACCAACTTCGAGTGGAAAAGAAGCGCAAAAAGAAGGTATTGTACAGCGAGTATATAAAGAAAAATCAGGTGAAAATACAATTGTGTATGTACTGTTAGAAAATGAACAAAAAGTATTTATGATACCTGCGAAAAAATTCCCATATGCTATGTTTACAGAAGTGGGAGATCCAATTCAAATCACATACTTAGATACAGGAGAGGCGATGTCTTCCGTATCTAAATTTACAAATAGCAACTTGAAAAAGTAAAGCGATAGAATTTCTATCGCTTTTTTTTACATTATGAAAGAGGAAAATGCGCTATACTTGACGTATGTTTATGTTGTAACTATAATTGTTACGATTCAGTATGAATACGAAAGGGTGAATGGAAAAAGTGAATGAAGTTAATCACGAAATATATAAACCTGTAAAGATGAACAGGTTATGGATGATTCTTGTATTAGGAACACTTACGGCGATTGGGCCGTTATCTATTGATATGTATTTGCCTTCGTTACCGAAATTAACGGATGATTTACAAACGGGTGCATCCCTTGCGCAGCTTACGTTGACAGCATGTTTACTTGGGCTTTCAGTAGGACAATTATTTGTCGGTTCAATTAGTGATATTTACGGAAGGCGCAAACCTCTTATTATTGCTCTTATTATTTATGTTGCTTCTTCATTACTTTGTGCTGTAGCACCGTCTATTTGGACTTTAGTGCTTTTACGTTTCTTACAAGGCGCTTCGGGCTCTGCTGGTATCGTTATATCCCGTGCAATGGTAAGAGATATGTACTCAGGTTCTGAAATGACGAAGTTTTTCTCACTACTTATGTTAGTAAACGGAGCAGCACCTATTTTGGCCCCGATTATCGGGGGGCAATTATTACAGTTTACAACGTGGCGTGGTGTTTTTATCGTTCTTGGAGCAATTAGTGTATTTATGTTAATCTCGGCTACTTTCGTATTACGTGAAACATTACCTCCTGAAGAAAGAGAGACAGGTGGTTTGTCAGGAACATTGGCGACATACGGAAAGCTTCTGAAAGATCGCTTGTTTATGGGATATGCATTGTCACAAGGATTAGTAACAGCGGCAATGTTTGCCTACATTTCGGGATCACCATTTGTGTTGCAAAATATATACGGGGCATCACCACAGCAGTTTAGTTTATTCTTTGCGATTAACGGTATCGGTATTATTATTGCCAGCCAAGTTACTGGTCGTTTAGCAGGAAAAGTGAATGAGAAAACATTATTTGTTTCCGGTATTATTATCGCCGCTGTTGGTGGCTTATCTCTACTACTTACAATCGTATTAGGAATAGGTCTCATTGGTGTTTTATGCTCGTTATTCCTTGTTGTATCAAGTGTTGGGGTTGTATCGACAACCGGCTTCTCGTTAGCAATGAGAAATCAAAAACAAGCGGCAGGAACAGCATCAGCTTTACTAGGCTTATTACAGTTTATTTCAGGGGCACTTGTTGCACCATTAGTAGGTATTGGTGGAAGTAATACGGCATTGCCGATGGGTATTGTGATAGCTCTTTGTGAAATTGGTGCTGTATTATGTTATCTATTTATGGCCAGAAGAAGTGAAAAGCATTTTGAACTGCAACAAAGACAAAATTTAGAAGCTTAAATTATAAAAAAGAGTTGATTCAAATATTTTTGAATCAGCTCTTTTTTCATTTCTTTGAAATAACTCATACAGCTTTGTAAGGTGATGCAAAAGTTATTTGCATAAAGTGACGATACTGTGACAAAAATGTTGGTATATATATTAAGGTATCCTCTTAAGTGTAAAAAGTAGGGCGTTCTCGGTATAATAACAAGTGGAGATAAAAGAAACTATAGATAGAAGTAGATGTAGATAAAAGGAGAAAAAGAGATGAAGAAGGTTTTGGGTATTGCTGTAATGGGAAGTATGATTCTTCTAGCGGGATGTAATGGAAATAAAGATACGAAAGAACCGAAAGAGAAGGTAGAGCAATCTACAGAACAAACAGAAGAAATGAAAGAATACAGCGCAGTACATGAAAAATATGATATAAAAATGAATAAAGAAATCAATAAAGCACTGCAGTTATTTGAAGTGGCAAAGGAAAAGGGCGGTAAGGAAATAACGAATGCTGCATATAAAGAAGATGTGCAAAAAGTAACAACGAGCATGTTAGAAGATATTGATAATATACGTAAAGAAATTCATGTTCCGAAGTCGAAAGAGCAAGAACATGAGGTATATGTTGGTTTCTTGAATGAATCGGAACAAGCGATGAAAAAATTACAGAAGTTAGCTAAAGAAGAAGATTCATCATTAATTCGTGATATAGAAATTAATTTTGCAACAGCATCGACATACTATAAACGTTTTCAAACAGAAACGAAAAAATAACCTTGCACATGCAAGGTTATTTTTTCTTCTTACCATCACCATCTTCATCTTCGTATACTAACACTTTCTGCTCTTCGTGAAATTCGGAAATAGTTTGTCCGGTAATATTATCGAAGGGTGTGTAAAAAGAAGTAACGCTTTTCTTTTTAATGAAAAGTTTATAAAATCCAATGATAACAAGTATAACAATTGTTAATGGCAGTCCTATAGTTGCTAGAAGTAAGGGATCCATCATATAGCTCCTTTAATATCATTTCTTTATATTATAAACAAAAAACTGCGATTTAGATAAATAACCTCATCGAAAACTGATTTTTCTAAACATATCCAATTTGATTGACTTTTCATTTTTTCAGAATTATAATTCGAAATATACAATTTGAACCAAATAATAATATAGCAATTTACTTATCCAGAGAGGTAGAGGGACTGGCCCTATGACACCTCAGCAGCGGGTTCTGTAATAGGAACACCGTGCTAATTCCAGCAAGCAAGTCTTGAAAGATAAGTGATGGGCCTTTGTTTATTAAGCCTTGATCTTATTTTTTAAGATCAAGGTTTTTTGTATTCTAAAAAGAGAAAAGGGAGTAATGGAAAAAGTACGTTCATAAAACAAAGTAAATTTATGTGTTTAGGGGGTTATTGAAGTGTATGTAATTAAAAAATTATCGGTTATGGTGTTCACACTATGGGTTATTACGACAGTAACATTTCTAATTATGCATATCATTCCGGGAGATCCATTTTCATCAGATGCAAAAATCTTTCCTGAAGAAGTGATTCAAAACATGAGAGCGAAGTATCACCTTGATGAACCGTTGTGGAATCAATATGTTGCTTATTTAGACGGTGTAGTTCATTTTGATTTTGGTGAATCTGTTCAATCAACCGGGCAAGGTGTATCAGAAATTATAACAACTGGCTTTGGTCCATCAGCAATTATTGGTCTACAAGCACTTGTTATTTCATTGTTAGTCGGAATTGCTGCAGGTACATTTGCTGCTCTATATCATGGGAAAGTAATTGACTATAGTGTGAGTTTGCTCGCAATTCTCGGTATTTCTATTCCAAGTTTTATTTTAGCACCACTATTTATACAAGTATTCGCTATTCAATTTGAGCTTTTACCAGTAGCGTCTTGGGGAACATTCGAACATACCGTATTACCATCTTTCGCATTGGCGTTAGGTCCAATTGCGGTTATTACAAGGTTTGTTCGTTCTAATATGATCGAAGTATTGCAGAGTGATTATATTAAGCTAGCAAGAGCGAAAGGCATACCAATTAAGAAGATTATTATAAGACATGCTCTTCCAAATGCGATTGTTCCAGTACTGACATTTGTTGGACCATTAATGGCTGGACTTTTAACAGGGACTTTCGTTATTGAAAAAATCTTTTCAATTCCTGGCCTAGGAAAATATTTTGTAGATAGTATTTTTAACCGAGACTATCCGGTGATTATGGGAACAACAATTTTCTATAGTGCATTATTAATTACTTGTATTTTCATTACAGATATTATTCACCGCATTGTTGATCCACGTATTCGTTCTATTACATAAGGAGGGGGGATATTTAAATGGGAGCTTATGAAATTAATGAACAGTTATTAACGAAAGAAGAGAAAAAAGAATTAACGATAAATAAAAATCAGCAAACGATTAGCAGAAAGAAAGAAGTGTTTCGTAAGTTTATATCGAATCCAATCGCAGTTTTAGGAACAGTGACGTTATTGCTAATTATTGTTTTCTCGCTTATTGGCGAAAGTTTAACGCCATTTACTGCGAGTGAACAAGTAAAAGAGGCAACAAATTTACCGCCGAGTAGTGAACATTGGTTTGGAACAGATGATCTAGGGAGAGATATTTGGGCACGTACTTGGGCTGGTGGGAAGATTTCACTAACAGTTGGATTAGTAGCAGCTGCCCTCGATATAGGGCTTGGTGTACTAATTGGTGGATTTAGTGGATATGTGAGAGGGCGTAATTGCCTTGGAACGTTAATTGATGAGTGGATTATAAGAGGAATTGAAGTATTATACGGCATCCCATATTTATTAATTGTTATTTTACTATTAATTGTTATGAAACCAGGTCTTTTCACCATTATTATCGCCCTTGCATTAACGGGATGGATTGGAATGGCTCGTCTCATTCGAGCACAAGTATTGTCTTTAAAACAACGAGAGTTTGTTATTGCAGCAGAGCGATTAGGTACATCACATATAAAAATTATATATGGGCATTTAATTCCGAATTTAACAGGGATTATTATCGTCAATTTATCATTTACAATTCCAGCAGCTATTTTTTCAGAATCATTTTTAAGCTTTATAGGACTTGGGGTACAATCACCAGCGGCAAGTTGGGGGACGATGACGAATGATGCACTCGGGACATTATTGAGCGGAGAATGGTGGCAGCTATTTTTCCCGGCAATCATGATTGCACTCATTATGTTCGCATTTAATGCAATTGGTGATGGTTTGCAAGATGCAATTGATCCAAAAATCGTAAAACGGAATCGAAAGGAGAAAAAACATGGGACAGCTCTTATCTTTAGAAAACGTAACGTTAGCCGTTGAAAAAGAGAATAGTAAGCAAGCAATTGTGAAACATGTTTCCTTTTCTATTAACGAAGGTGAAATAGTTGCACTTGTAGGAGAAAGTGGTTCAGGAAAAAGTGTTACAGCACAATCCATTATCGGCTTGAATCAAGAATCAATTCATATCGATGATGGAAATGTATCTTTCCAATCAAAGGAATTAACGAATTTACAAGAATTAGAATGGAATCAAATTCGCGGAAAAGATATTTCCTTTATATTTCAAGATCCGCTTTCATCTTTAAACCCAACGATGAAGGTAGGCAAACAAATTACAGAAGTAATTTTGCAACATGGGAAAAAATCGAAAAGAGAAGCAAAGGGAATTGCGATTAACTTGCTAAATGATTTAGGGATACATGAAGCAGAGAAACGCTTTGAGCAATACCCACATCAATTAAGTGGGGGGATGAGGCAACGTATTTGCTTAGCAATTGCATTCGCTTGTCATCCAAAGCTTGTAATTGCAGACGAGCCGACAACAGCGTTAGATGTAACGATTCAGAAACAAATTATGGGGCTATTAAAAGAAAGGAAAGAAAAACAAAATACGAGTATTTTATTAATTACACATGATTTGGCACTTGTGCGTGAAGTAGCTGATCGAGTAGTTGTTATGTACGGGGGACGTGTCGTTGAAAAAGGAACGATACAGGAGGTAATAGGTTCTCCTAAACATCCATATACGAAAAGCTTATTACAAGCAATTCCGAATATGGATGATTCCGAAAAGGTATTACGTGCTATAGAAGGAACGACACCTTCCATTGAAACATTAAATAGCTTTGGTTGTCCTTTTGTAAATCGTTGCCCAGTAGCGATAAAAGAATGTATTCATCGTTTCCCAGAGAGAACAACATATTCTAAGGCGCATAGTTCACATTGTTGGCAGCATGTTCTAGAGCATAATAAAGCGAAATCAAAAGAGAAGGTGAATGCCTCATGACGACAGATTTAATTACTGTAAAGCAAGTAACGAAAATATATGGAAGTAAAAGTAAAGAAATCACAGCGTTAAAAGACATATCACTTTCTATCCCGAAAGGAACAACACTTGGCATTATTGGTGAAAGTGGTTCAGGAAAAACAACACTTGGAAAGCTCATAGCGGGGATTGAGAGTCCAACGTCTGGTGAAATTAATTATAACGGTCAAGTTGTTCACACGCTGAAGTCAGCTCATAAGCGAGATTTTTTACAGAAAGTACAGTTCATTTTTCAAGATTCTACAGCTGCATTAAATCCGCGCTGGAAAGTACGCGATAGCGTAACGGAAGGTTATATTTCATTCGGTTTAGGTGATAAAGGGCTGAAGGATAAAGTAGCAGGTGATGCGCTAGAGCGTGTTGGATTAGATAGAAGATATATTGATCGATATCCGCATGAATTTAGCGGAGGACAACGTCAACGTATCGCTATTGCAAGAGCGTTATTGTGTGAGCCAGAAGCATTGATTCTTGATGAACCAATTTCAGCATTAGACGTTTCATTGCAAATTCAAATTGTACATCTGCTGCAAAAAATCCAAAAAGAACAAGGTTATACATATTTATTCATCGCTCATGATTTACCGATGGTTCACTATTTATGTGAAAAAGTAGCTGTCTTATACAAAGGAGAACTTGTTGAATTTGGAAATACGGACGAAGTATTCCGTAATCCACAACATTCTTATACAAAAACATTATTAGCATCAACACCAAAAATTTCAGGTTAAAGGAGAATGTAGGATGAAGAAGTTTTTACTGTTTGTCATTATGACTGTTTTAGCAATTACTTCTGTTGCTTGCGGTAAGAAAGAAACGCAAAAGGCGAGTGCTGGTAAGGGAGAAGGAGATCGATTAGTAACGAATATTGGTAGCGATCCATATACACTTGATTCCGCTATTGCGACAGATAGTACTTCAGGTTATGTAATTGGACATTTATTCTCAAGCTTATATACACAAGATAGTGATGGGAAATATCAAAATGAATTAGCGGAGAAAGAAGACGTAAATGCTGATGGAACTGAGTATACAATTCATTTAAAGAAAGATATTAAATGGTCAGATGGTTCTCCTATTACAGCAAATGATTTTGAATTTGCATGGAAGCGATTATTAAATCCGAAAACGGGTTCTATGAATGCGACAGAAATGTATTTTATTAAAGGGGCAGAGGCATACAATACTGGAAAAGGTGAAGAGGGACAAGTTGGTATTCAAGTCGTTGATCCTCAAACATTAAAGGTAACTCTTGAACATCCAGTTGCTTCTATTAAACAAAAATTAGCAAGCTCACTATTTATTCCATTATCTAAAAAGTCAATTGATGATAATAATAAATTAAAAACAGATCCAAAAGAGTTAATTACGAATGGGCCATTCACGTTAAAAGAGTGGAAGCATAACCAGGCAATTACAGTACAAAAAAATAAAGAATTCTACGATAAAAAGGTAACTCTAAAAGAAATTGAGTTTCGTATTATTACAGACTCTAAAACAGCGTATCAATTATTTAAATCAAAAGAATTAGATTTACTAAGTGGTTTACCACAAGAGATGATTGAAAAAGAAAAAGGAAATAAAGAATATAAGCGTGTTGCAGGATTCTCATCTTATATTTACTCGTTTAACGTAGAAAAAGAGCCGTTTACAAATGCGAAGGTACGTAAAGCATTTTCATTAGCGGTTGATCGCAAATTTATCGTTGAAAAATTGTATAAAAATAATGCGCAAGAAGCATATGCATTCGTTCCAGAAGGAGCAAAAACACAAAGTGGCCGTGATTTCCGTAAAGAAAAAGGTGATTACGTTAAATTTGATCCAGCAGAAGCGAAAAAATTATTAGAAGAAGGTATGAAAGAACAAGGATGGTCTACATTACCTGAAGTAACATTAAAATTCACTACAGATACACAACATAAAAAAGTAGCAGAAGCAATGCAAGAAATGTTTAAGAAAAATCTTGGAGTAGATATTAAATTAGAAAATAAAGAGTGGAAGAGTTACATCGACACATACAAGCAAAGTGATTTCCAATTAGCTTATATGGGATGGGGCGGCTCTTTATTAGATCCAATTACTAAACTAGATTTATATGCAGGTGATGGTCCGAATAACTATGCAAAATGGCATAATAAAGAATTTGACGCTTTAATAAAAGAAGCAAAAGTTGAACAAAACGAGGATAAGCGTTTTGAATTATTGCATAAAGCGGAAGATATTATGTTTACAGATTCACCATTAATCCCAATTATTTTCCCAAGTTCCTCATATTTACAAAAACCATCAGTATCCGGTGTCCAATTCATTATCGGTTCTAGTCCAGAACTAAGGTACGCAAAAATTAAAAAATAAAGAAGTAGGCAACCGCCTACTTCTTTATTTTATTTCTCTTTTATATTCTTTTTTCGTTCCATCAGAGAAGACAACTTCTAAATCGAATTTTTGATAGTCTTTATCAAGTTTGAACACGTTCACTACTTGATCGATTACTTCTTGGTCAGCAGTATCTTTATCAAATTTTAATTCTTGTAGAAGTGGGCTTAATTTTGTGATAGCCTCGTCTCCTGTTAATTTTACATCTGCTTTATGATCTTCAATTTTTGCTTCCATTTTCTTATCAGCTGCTACATTTTTATAGTCTGCTTCGTAGTCTTTCTTTGTATCTTGGTAGTCTGCCTTTAAATCGAATTCATTGAAGTTTAGTTTTAAATCTGCAGGAGCCTCATTTTTTGCTTCTTCAGTCGTCTTTTTATTAGAAGTTGTGTCTTCTTTTGCAGGAGCTTTACATCCTGTTAATGCAGGTACTAGCATAAGAGCTAATAAAACTGATAGTAGAATTCTCATTATAAATTCCTCCTTATGTAAATTCGTTCTATACAAGTTTTTCCCAAAAACATGTAATTATGTATGTGTTGAAAATAAATTATTATCCTGCAGTCATAAGGGCTAATCCGCAATTTAAATCAAAACAATTTGTATGTATATGGTAAATTGAAGTTGTGAGGGAGGGACTAAAATGCATGAAGAATATAAAGAGATAATAAAAAAATCAATTGAATATATAGAGAATCACTTACATGAGGAGCTTACAACAGAAAGAGTGGCATCTCACAGTGCAGTATCGATGTACCATTTTCATCGCATCTTTCAAAGATATGTTGGGATGA
Organism: Bacillus toyonensis BCT-7112; assembly: GCF_000496285.1. Taxonomy (GTDB): domain Bacteria; phylum Bacillota; class Bacilli; order Bacillales; family Bacillaceae_G; genus Bacillus_A; species Bacillus_A toyonensis. Next base: position 2,803,739 of record NC_022781.1, read on the forward strand.
GTGTAACGGATTATGTTCGTAAGAGAAGATTAACTCATGCTGCACAAGATTTGGTATCGACTGAAAGAGCAGTCATTAATATTGCAGTGCAATACGGTTTTTCCTCACAAGAGGCATTTACTAGAGCTTTTAAAAGAATGTTTCAATTACCACCAAAAAAATATCGAAAGTATTTCCAGTCATTTTATATAGAAAGAGAGGGGATTTCAATGGAAAAAGGTATACCGAAAGGATGGGTATTAAGTGGAAGTCATCCCGCTGAATATGAGATGGGTTTAGATTACGAAATTGCCCATCAAGGAAAAGTATCTGCATATATAAAAGCAAAAGAGAACGTTACGCACGGAGGATTTTCAACATTAATGCAAATGTTTCGAGCGGATAACTATGTAGGTAAGAGATTACGTTTAACAGCATTTATTAAGAGTGAGAATGTAAAAGATTGGGCAGGATTGTGGATGCGAGTAGATGGAAAAAATACGGAGCCGATTGCTATGGATAACATGCAAAATCGTCCAATTAAAAATACGAATAACTGGCAATCGTACTCGGTTGTACTAGATATAAAAGAAGAAGCACTTGGTATTGCATTTGGTGTTTTATTATCAGGAGAAGGTTGTGTCTGGTTAGATAGTATTCGATTTGATGAGGTGGATGGAAAAATTCCTGTAACGGATTTGGCAGAAAGTTTTTATGAAACTCTCCTAGAAGAGCCAATGAACCTGCAATTTGAAGAAATGGAAAAAGAATGAGGTAAGGAGAAAATGTATGCTCCAATATGTAAAACTAATAAGTATTAGTTTAGTAGCGTCATCTTGTATTATGGGAATTAACTATTTAATTAGCTATCTTTGGTCAGGGCATATACCTTCTTTGACGTGGAAAACATATTTGATATTTGTATTTATATTTATTATGAGTTTTAGTTCAATACAAAAAGATGGGAAAGAGGATTGTTGACAATAGTCTTTTTCGCATTTCTTTAACACAAATGTTTATTCCTGTATGTGGGATTATTTCCCGCAACATGCGTAGCGAATGGCTATTACAAAATAATATTTGCCGGAGTTAATTTAGAGAAAATATTATCTCATTATTATTTATTAGACTAGTTACACAATTAGTAGCGGGGCTCACTATAGGTATAAAAGAAATGATAAAGGGAAGAGACCTTGTAATTAATGAAGTACACAGTAAAAAGGTATCCTTCAATTGGATACCTTTTTATTAGTACTTATTATTTTGCAACTTCTGCCCACTTGTAGTTAAATTCACCGCCGAAGTCAGTTGTTACAAGTCCTTTAATGAAAGAGCGTTGTAAGTAAGAGCGACCTTGTTGGTACAAAGGAGCGACAGCGCCATCTTGTAATAAGATTTTTTCAGCTTGTTTCATTGCTTCCCAGCGTGCTTTTTCATCGCCAGCTAAATCTGTTTTCACTTTATGAATTAGCTCGTCGTACTCTTTGTTAGAGTATTTATCAAAGTTATAAGCACTATCTGTTGTGAATAAATCTAAGAATGTAATAGGATCAGCGAAGTCAGGACCCCAGCCATCAATTCCGATTTCATAATCACCACTTAATAGTAATTTCAACTGTTGTTTACGTGGTTGTGGCTTTAAATTCACTGTTAATCCATCTAGATTCTTTTCCAGTTCACCTTTTAAATATTCGCCAGTCTTTTTAGCTAAAGCATTATCACTTGTTAATAGTTCAAGTGTTACTTTGTCAGTACTAAGTTCTTGCTTCGCTTTTTTCCAGTTTTCTTTCGCTGATTTCACATCATCTTTGACTAGGTTTCCGTTTTCTTTGCGGAAGTCAGTGCCCTCTGGGCTCTTTGCAAATTTCGCAGGAACCATTCCTTCAGCTGGAACAGCACCGTTATTTAAAATTGTTTCTACGTATGCTTTTTTATTCATTGCGCCGTTAATAGCAAGGCGTGCATGTTGATTTTTTAATACTTCATTTTTTTGATTGAGTCGTAAAAATTGAATGCCGACTTCAGCACGTTTTTTGAAGTTTGGATCGCCCTTATATTTATCAACAAACTCCGCAGTTAAAGCAACACGGTCAATTTGTCCTGAATCATATAAGTTAACTTCTGTAGACTTATCTTTAACGACATTGAAGTTGACTTCTTCTAATTTTACTGTTTTAGCATCCCAATAGTTAGGATTCTTCTTTAATTGGAAGCCTTGTTCGTGCTTCCAGTTATCTAATGTGAAAGCACCGTTGTAGATTAAATGATTTGTTTCTAAACCGTATTTATCACCTTGCGATTTTAAGTAATCTTCATTAATTGGTAAGAATGTTGCAAATGTCGTTAAGCTTAAGAAGTAGGGAACAGGACGGTCTAGTTGTACTTCTAAAGTTTTGTCATCAAGGGCTTTGACACCTAATTGATCAAGTGGTAATTGTTTTTGATTTATTTGTTTTGCATTCTTTATATCGAAGAATAAGAATGCGTATTCGGCAGCTGTTTCAGGATTTACAGCACGTTGCCAAGCGAAGGCGAAGTCTTTTGCTGTAACAGGAGTACCGTTTGACCATTTCGAATCACGAAGATGGAATGTATATTTTGTTTTATCAGGACTAACGTCAACCGACTCAGCGACACCAGGAATTGGTTTATTATCTTCGCCCATTGCATATAAACCTTCAAAAACATTTCGCATTACGTTCATGGATTCCCCATCCGTTGCTTTCGCAACATCCATTGTTGGAATTTCTGAAGCAAATGATAAGTTAATTGCTTGTTTATCAGGTGCTTTATCGTTTGCTTTTGCTCCGCTTGCATTATTTTTATTTCCCCCACAAGCAGTTAGTAGTAGACTTGCCCCTAAAACAGATGCAACAACAGGTACAACTTTTTTCTTCATTGTTCGTTCCTCCCTAAATGTGTTGTTCATAACGTCATATTGTCCATGTCTTGAAGTAGCTATAGAAAGAGATAAAACCTAGTATAAATATTTGTTTATAGGTAATCATGTGTTCTATATGTATATACATGTTGAACTATAATGTATCGTCATATGTTTCAACATAGTAGATATTATATTTTGATGGTTAAATATTTCGTTTCTTTGATTATTTAGAATATTAACACCAGAAAGAACTATATGTCAATAATAAAAACAAAGCGTTAATTTCTTGGAATAATATATTGAAAAAGTAGATTCACTCATATTAAGGAATCTACTTTTTCAATATATTTTGTCAAAAAAACAATGGGAGTTGGTGGAAATACGTTGTTTAAAGTTTCACTTTATTTTTCAATTTTTGCCCATTTGAAGTTTAATTGACCTGCAAAGTCTACTTGTACAATGCCTTTCACATAAGATTTCTCTAAATAAGATTCGCCTTTTTGGTAAAGAGGAGCAATAACAGAGTCTTTAAATAATATTTTCTCTGATGCTAGTAATGCATCAAAGCGGGCTTTTTCATCACCAGCTAAAGTAGTTTTCACCTTTTCAATTGCTTCGTCGAACTCTTTATTAGAGTAATGATCTAAGTTGTAAGGGTTATTCGTTGTAAACAATTCAAGGAATGTAATTGGATCAGCAAAGTCAGGGCTCCAACCATCAATTCCGATTTCGTAGTCACCTTTTAATAAGAGTGAAACTTGTTGTTTACGTGGTTGCGGTTTTATATTTACTGTTAAGCCCTCTAAATTCTTTTCTAATTGACCTTTTAGAAACTCACCAGTCTTCTTCTCAAGGTCACCGTCACTTGTTAATAATTCTAATGTTATCTTTTCAGAACCTAGTTCTTTTTTTGCTTTTTTCCATAATTCTTGTGCAGATTTCGTATCAACTTTTGTTAAATCGCCGTTTGTAGCACGGAAGTCTTTTCCATCAGGACCTTTTGCAAAGTTTTTTGGCACAAGACCAAAGGTTGGTGTAGAGCCATCATTTAATAACGTATTGACAAAGGACTTTCGATCAATCGTTTGATCAATTGCTTGGCGTGCAGAAACGTTTTGAAGTACTTTGTTTTGTTGATTCATACGTAAAAATTGTACCCCTACGTTCGGACGTTCTTTAAAATTAGCATCCTTTTTATATTTATCAACGAAGTCAGATGTTAGTTTTATACGGTCTAATTGTTTAGATTCGAATAAATTTACTTCTGTTGATTTTTCTTTTACGATGTTGAAATTGATTTCTTCGATTTTGACAGTATCTTTATCCCAGTAGGTAGGGTTTTTCTTAAATTTAAAGCTTTGTTCATGCTTCCAATCACTTAGTGTAAAAGCTCCGTTATACAAAATTGTATTATCTTCTAAAGCGTACTTATCACCTTGTGTTTTAAAGAATTCCTCGCTAATTGGTAGAAATGTTGGGAACGCCGTTAAGCTAATAAAGTACGGAACAGGACGCTCTAATTCTACCTCAAACGTATAGTCATCAACTGCTTTTACACCAAGTTGATCGGCTGGAAGCTCTTTGTTGTTAATTTGTTTTGCGTTTTTAATATCAAAGAATAAAAATGCATATTCAGAGGCTGTTGCTGGATCAACAGCTCTTTGCCAGGCGAAGACGAAATCTTTCGCTGTAACAGGAGTACCGTTTGACCATTTTGAATCTCGCAGGTGGAATGTGTACTTCGTTTTATCGCCACTTACTTCATGGGATTTTGCAACGCCAGGGACAGGTTTGTTACCTTCACCAAGATTATACAAACCTTCAAATACGTTTCTCATTACTTGACCGGAATCAGTATCTGTAGCACGAGCTGTATCCATTGTTCGTATTTCAGAAGGTGAAGATAAGTTTAAAACCTGTTTACTAGATGCCTCGTCTTTTGCATTTGCTCCGCTAGCTTCGTTTTTATAACTACCGCAACCAGTTAATAAAATACTTACTCCTACAACTGATGCGATACCGGGTACAAACTTCTTTTTCATTTGATTTTCCTCCTAAATAATTAAGTTTGGATGATGATGAGGGAAATGAAAAATAAAAAAATCCCTCTTTTCTGATTGAGAAAGAGGGATTTTCACATACAAGTTATGTACCCGTATATAAACGAAGTCCCTCATTCTATCTTTCAAGCATAAAGCTTGCAGGAAGTGGCACAGTATTCAAAATGAACCTGCTGCCGAGGTTTCAAAGGGCCAGTCCCTCCACCTCTCTTGATACAATGAGTAAACGAATGAATTTTATTAATTTTTGTGTTTCTTTGATAATTCAAAATCTTACACCTTGGATAATGAAGTGTCAATCAAATGAAATATAGTTTAAATTTTCAGTTTTTTTAAAAGTGAAAAAACCACTGCACATGGCAGTGGTTTTTCTGCTAGAAGTTAAAGTTATCTGGATCTGGACCGACGCGATGATTTTCATTCAAAGCTTGAATTGCTTTCATATCATCCGAGCTTAATTCAAAATCAAAGATGTTTGCATTTTCAATAATGCGGTGCTCTTTAATTGATTTAGGAATCGTTACAACTTCATTTTGTAAATCCCAGCGTAAAATAACTTGTGCAGTTGATTTACTATATTTTGTCGCAATTTCTTGTAATGTTGGATGATCCAGTAGTTGCCCTTGCATTAATGGTGACCAAGCCTCGAGCTGGATGTTATGTTCTTTACAGAAAGCATGTAATTCTTCTTGTGCTAAACGAGGGTGGTATTCCACTTGGTTGACCATTGGCTTAATTTCAGCAATTTCAAATACGTCTTGTAAGTGGTGAATGTGGAAATTACTCACACCGATAGCACGAACACGACCATCTTTATAAAGCTTTTCTAACGCTTTCCATGATTCAGTATATTTCTCTTTTACAGGCCAATGTACTAAATATAAATCTAAATATTCTAGGCCTAATTTCTCTAATGTAGTTTCAAATGCTTGAATTGTTGTTTCATAACCTTGATCGCTATTCCATACTTTTGAAGTGATAAATAGCTCTTCACGAGGAATATCAGATTCGCGAATTGCTTGACCAACGCCTTCTTCATTTTGATAGATTGCTGCAGTATCGATGCTGCGGTATCCGTTTTTAATAGCTGCTTTTACAGAATCAATTACTTCTGATCCGTCCTCTACTTTAAACACACCTAAACCGAACCAAGGCATTTTTACACCATTATGTAATGTTGTATAGTCTTTTAAACTTGTTAAATTCATATTATTTCCCCCTAGCTTTTTTATTTGTTGCTTCAACTGCTTGTTGAATGACTTCTGAAAAATTATTTTCATATAGAACTTTTAAGCCTTCAGCAGTTGAACCTCCTGGTGTTGTTACTTGTTCTCGGAGCATAGCTGGATCTTCGTTTTGTTGGAGCATAGCGGCAGAACCAGCAATCATTTGAATGACAAGGTGGTTTGCCGTTTTCTCATCAATTCCATAGTTTTTCGTCGCTTCAATTAAACCTTCAGCAAAGTGATAGAGAAAAGCAGGTGCACTACCAGTAATGGCGGTAAGTTGATGAACTTCCTCTTCAGTACAAAACTGTGAGGTACCAATACCTTTTAAAAGGAGTTGTAGCGTTTCTTGATGCGTTTCACCTACGGAATGTCCCGTCGTATATAAGGAGATGGACTTTCCGATTTCGGCAGCTGTATTTGGCATAATCCAGGCAACAGGTGTCCCTTGAGGAAGCCGTTTTTCTAAATAAGATGGTCCAATTCCGGCAGCAACGGTCACAACGAATTGCTCAGTTAGAAGAGGAGATAACTCCTGTAATAACTGTTCATGTGCAGCTGGTGGCATTGCTAAAACAATCGTATCAACGGATGTAATATGCTGCTTCCAGTCTGTAGTGATGGACACATTATATCGCCCTTGTAATTGTTCTAGTTTTTCTATGTTGCTTCGGTTGGAAACGATAATTTCTTCGATATATTCTTTACTCGTTTTAAGTAACCCGGAGAAGATAGCTTCTGCCATACGACCGGCACCAATAAATAAAATTCGATGTTTAGTAAGCATATCCTTTATTCCCTTCTAGTAGAGATATGTTATAAAAAACGATACCATTTTTAAGAGAATTTTGTAAAAAGAAAAGACTTACCGTATATGGAATAGATAATGAGGGGGTTTTTGAATAAGGGAATTCATGATAAAAATAAGAGGAGTTCCTTATACTGGTGATATGGAATTTATTACACATCTGGGGAGAGATAAATATGGTTAGAAGTCCACTTTTTTTACTCATTTCTAGTATTATTTGCGTATTGGTTGGATTTTACATTCAATCGAGTTATATTGAAATTTTCGCATCGGTTATGGGGATTGTTAATGTTTGGTTATTAGCAAGAGAAAAAGTATCCAACTTTTTATTTGGTATGATTACTGTTACATTATTTCTGTATATTTTCATTATACAAGATTTATATGCAATGGCAGTATTAGCAGTCTTTCAATTTATATTTAATGTATATGGTTGGTATTATTGGATTGCACGTAGTGGGGAAGAAGAGGTAAAAGCAACTGTCCGTTTAGATTTAAAGGGGTGGACCTTTTATATAATTTTTATTTTAGTTGCTTGGGTTGGTTGGGGCTATTATCAAGTCCGTCATTTAGAATCGACAAGTCCATATTTAGACGCTTTAAATGCTGTATTAGGAATAGTAGCTCAATTTATGCTAAGTCGAAAAATCTTAGAGAACTGGCATTTATGGATTTTGTATAACGTAGTTAGCATTGTAATTTATATTTCCACTGGTTTATATGTCATGCTAATACTAGCTGTTATTAATCTCTTTATATGTGTAGCTGGTTTGCTAGAGTGGAAGAAGAACTATAAAGGACAAGTGCGTGTAAATAATTATATTTAGAAAATAATTAAAATCGAAAAAACCCCTGGGACACATATGCCTCAGGGGTTTTTAATAGAATATAAGTTTATGCTTTTGTTAGACCAAGTAATACAGCGCCGCCGATAATTAAAACACTACCTAGTGCAATAAAGATCAATTGACGTTTTGTTTTCTTTTCACCTAAGAAGACAATCGCACCGAATGTTGAGATAACGATTCCAGTTTGAGATAATGGGAAGCTTGTCGCTACTCCGACACGTGGTAATGAAAGAAGTAAGAATAAGTTTCCTGTTCCCCAAAGTAAACCAGATAAAGCATTACGAATTGCATATTTGTTAAATGGCTTATGTTTAGATGTCAGTACAACCGCACCGACAAACATACCAACTGCTTGTGGTAAAATAGCAGACCAACCATCAATGTTATACCAACGAATAATAATTACATATACAAGATAGCCGAAAGTAGAAACAATTAAAGTAAGAAGTCCTTTTTTCAATTGTCCTGGTGGCTGTGCATTTTCTTTATCATCTAATGATGTGAATACAACGCCAACTACGATTAATAGGATTGCAATCGTTCCCATAATGATCGTTGTTGTAGTAGTCCACTCGCGGAAAGCGATAACTCCAAAGATAGAAGTTGCAACAAGTTGCATACCAGTAGAAATCGTTACAGTAGTAGAAACACCTAACTTTTCAACTGTTTTTAATTGGTTTACTTGTCCTAAAGCCCAGAATACACCTGAAATAAAACCAACAATCAAGATTGTCATTGTTAAAGCTGGTTGAGTAAATACATACATAACTGTTGCGAAGAATAGAGCACCGATTGTCATACCTACCGTTTGGCTATATGCACCACCGCCCATTTTTACGCTTACTAATAAGATGTTTCCCCATGCAATTGCAGGAAGAAGCGCTAATAAAATGTCCATTACAAGACTCCCTTCGGTTTGCTATACCAATATAATTACATATCGTTCTAACGATCGGTAATGCCCCACTAATAGAGTAGAAGATTACCGATCGCTAAAACAGGATGAAGAATTCACGATATAAATGCGTTTTCATTTCTTCATTTTTTCAAACACCTCCATATAATAACAGGAAATTGCCTATTTTAGAAAGTAAATTCAAATAGAATGTATATTTAAATAAAAGGTAAAATTCAGTCACTTTATATAGTATTTTTTATTTCCTAAGAAATAAAAAAGCAGCTTTTGTCGAAAGCTGCTTTAAGAATTAGTAATTCTTTTATTAATGAGCTGAATACATAGGAGAAATATGAGTGACATACTGATAGTGATAATTACAAGTGTCCAAGCGAGTTGCATATTACTTGCATCAATGGCCATATAAATTGCTGTTGGGATTGTCTGTGTTTTGCCAGGAATATTCCCAGCAAACATGAGTGTAGCACCAAATTCTCCTAGTGCACGAACAAAGCTTAAGATCATACCGCTTAGTAATGCAGGAAATGCAAGCGGTAGTGTAACGTGTAGAAAAACTTGATATTCACTGGCGCCGAGATCGCGAGCGCCCTCTTCAATTTGTACATTTGCGATCGAAAATCCTGTTTTTGCTGATTGATACATGAGCGGAAATGCGACAACTGTAGAAGCAATGATAGCAGCAGTAGATGTGAACATAATGGACTGCTGAAATACCGATTCTATCCACTTTCCAATGGGGCTGTTATTTCCAAAAATAATAATGAGAAAAAAGCCGATTACAGTTGGCGGAAGTACCATTGGTAATAAGAAAATAGTTTCTAGTATTACTTTATATCTCCATGAGGAGCGTGCTAGTGACCGACCGATAATCGTTCCTAAAATTGTGACGATAATGGTGGCGTATGCAGCTACTCGTAAAGATAAAAAGACAGGTGACAAAATATCATCAAAGCTCATGGCAATTATGATAGGACTGTAAATCCATATTTCTTAAAGATAGATTGTGCATCTTTTGACTGCAAATATTCATAAAATGAAGTCGCCTCTTTCTTATGCTTCGATTCTTTTATAACGCCTAAAGGATAGTGGATTGGTTCATGAGAAGTAGCTGCTGCCGTCTCGCCAATTTTTACTTTGTCTGAAATGAGAGCATCTGTTTTGTATACAATACCAGCATCGACATTACCTGTTTCTACATATGTTAACACTTGGCGAACATCTTTTGTAAATACGATTTTATTTTGAATGTCATTCCAAAGATTTTCATGTGTGAGAGAAGCTTTTGCATATTTCCCAGCGGGTACAGATTCAGGTGTACCAAGTGCGATTTTTTTGATTTTCTCATCTTTTAAATCTTGAATTTTTGTAAGAGAGCTATCTTTTGGGACGACTAGAACTAGTTCATTTCCAAGAAGGTTTTTTCCTTCTTTTTCATTAATGAATCCTTTTTTAACAAGTGTTTGGAATTTATCTTCTGCTGCAGAGAAGAATAAATCAGCAGGCGCACCTTGTTCGATTTGTTGTTGAAGTGCACCGGAAGCACCGAAGTTAAAAGAAAGTTTAATATTAGGCTTTTTCTCTTTATATTGTTTTTCAATTTCTTTTAATGCATCTTGTAAGCTAGCAGCAGCTGATATAGTCAGTTCGACTGTTTTTCTCTCTTTAGCAACTGACTTCTCCTTCTTTTCCACGCTTGTACAAGCAGCACTAAATATAAGAAGGAAAGAAAGTATAAGTGCCCCAATAGATCGTAATGTGAATTTGTTCATAAAAAAATCCCCTTTCGTTTTGACATAACTAATTATAACTAAATATAACTAATTATAACTAGTTATAATTGAATATAATTTGAACAATATGGTTGTTTTTAAAAAATAGGAGAAATATTCTTTTCTTTGTTACAATGAAGGAAGAAAGTGAGGAATCGTCTATGGATCATCATTCCTACACAACGGAAGAAGTAGCGAAGCGATTAAAAGTATCAAAACTAACTGTATACGACTTAATTAAAAAAGGAGAACTTCCTTCTTATAGAGTTGGTAGACAGATGCGCATTGATACAGCGGATTTAGAACAATATATAAAGCAAATGAAAACAGGAAAGATACAAGTTACTTCTGTAAAGAATGACGATAGTAGTATCTTGAATACATGCATCATTAGCGGGCAAGAACTAACGTTAGATATGTTGGCAAAACGTATAGAAAATCGATTGCTAAATTCTAATGTATTAAGAGCGTATCAAGGTAGTTTAACAAGTTTAGTGAAGATGTACCAAGGAGAAGGAAGTGTAGTTAGTTTACACTTATTTGATGGTGAAACGGGTACTTATAATGTTCCTTACGTAAAACGTATTTTAGTTGGACAACCGTGTATTATAATCAATTTATTGGCAAGAAATGTGGGGTTTTATGTTCAAAAAGGAAACCCAAAGAAAATAAAGACATGGGCTGACATATTCGGGTCCTCTATAAAATTTGTAAATCGAGAAAAAGGCTCTGGTATTAGGGTGCTAGTGGATGAACAATTACGAATTCAAAAGTTAAATAAAGAACATATTAGTGGATATGAATGGGAAGAATCGAGTCATCTTGGTGTTGCCACGCAAGTTGCGAACGGAAAAGCTGATGTTGGGGTAGGATCGGAAAAGGTTTCGCAAATTGTAAATGTAGACTTTATTCCGATAATGAAAGAACAGTATGATTTAGTAATTTTGAAGAATAAAGACAATGAAGAACTTATTGAAGTTATGAAAGACATTCTGCAATCGGAAGAATTTCATAATGAGTTAAAAGCGATTGGCGGATACGATATTATGAAAACAGGCCAAATTATATATGAAACAAACTAAAAAGCTGCTTGTCTATAAGACGAGCAGCTTTTTCTATATATAAAGGGGTTTGGGGAAACGAATTGTTAAACAAGACTTTGAGCAAGTGTGTAAATGAAAGCTGTAAGAAGAGTCGCTCCACTTGCAAGTCCGATAAAGTCTGATTTGTTGAAAGTAATGTTGTTCATTATAATCTCTCCTTATTTGTTTAATGTAGTTGCAACTGCTTTTGCATCGACAAGTGCGGATAGCACCATGCCCATTGTGTTAAAAAAATTGTTTGATTTCATTTTGTTCATCATGCGTATCCGCTCCTTTTCGAATTGTTGTTGCCCTGCTTTATGTCTTAATTATAGGGAAAATGATGAACTACAACTATCGAATTATCTTACGGGAGACTTACACTTTTGTAAGAAAAAAAGACATTCGTGTAAGAATGTCTTTTAAAGCATATTGATGTGATGGTGCTCTTCAATTGTTTTTAAAAAGCTACGCATTGAATTGGTCATGTAGCTATCTTTGCGGCGTATGAAAACAGTTGAAATACTACCGTATTTCTCGGGAATCGGATGACAGTGTACTTTACCTGCTGTAGAAAGATGTTGTACCGCGGACTGGGGCACGAGTGTAATCCCAAGACCGAGTGCTACACTATTTAATATTGTTTCTAATATGTTAAATTCCATAATTCTTTTTGGTAGCAAACCTTCATCTTTAAGCCATCGTTCTAGTTTGGTACGGTATCCACACCCTTGATTAAAAACGAGTAAGGGCGTCGTAGTAAATTCTTCTATATGAAAAGCTTTATTTTGTGTCACGAGCATTAATTTTTCTGTACTAACATCGTATTGTTCAATTAGTGGATGCTTAATAGGACCTGATATAAAGGCGCCATCTAATTGATGGTCAAGGACTTCTCTAATAAGTTCTTCGGTTAGACCAGCTTGTAATGATAAATCAACGTTTGGATAGCTTTTATAGTAAGAAGACAAAATGGTAGGCAATGTACTTACTGTTTCGACTGTACCGATTTTTAATATACCAGATGGTGTTTCACTATCTAGAAACACTTGTTTTAGCTCTTCAACATCTTGCAAAATTTTATTAACATAAACGAGCATTTTTCTTCCTTCAGCTGTTAAAGTCATGCCTCGTTTATGACGGTAAAAGAGCGGTGTTTTTAGCTCGTTTTCTAATTGTTTAATACGTGCGGTTACATTTGATTGTACATAATTTAATTCCTTTGCTGCGCCGCTTACACTACCGCGATCGGCAACGCTTTGGAAGATTTGTAAGTCTCGTAATTCCATTGTATGCTCCCCCTTGATGTTAACTATCATTATAAATGATAGTTAACATCATTTTGAATCGTTTTACGTGATATGTTTTTTCTTTTACAATTCTCTTTGTGCAAATAGAAAGAAGCGGGGGATTATGGTGAGAAGAGGTCAAATAGTAATAGGAGCTTTGGCATGTTTAATTGCAAGTATGTCATGGGGAGCGATGTTTCCGGTTGCTGATCATGCGCTAGAATACATAGATCCATTTTATTTTTCACTTATTCGTTATGGAGCAGTGGCGATAGTACTGATTATATTATTGTTAATGAAAGAAGGAAAACAGGCATTTCGTTTAGAAGGAAGGGGAAAGTTACTCGTCTTTTTTGGAACGATGGCGTTTACTGTATATAATGTACTCATATTTTTAGGTCAAATGTTAATGGGAAAATCAGGTGTAATGGTAGCCTCCATTATGGAAGCACTCATGCCGATGATTTCCATTTGTATTTTATGGGGATATAAGCATATAAAACCGAAAAAATATATGATAACGAGCATGATTATCGCTTTTGTAGGAGCTGTGTTTGTTATTACGAAAGGTGATATGAGTTTCTTTTTAACATTGAAAGATAACATGTTTTCACTAGCGTTTATATTTATTGGTGTTGTAGGTTGGGTTATTTATACGATGGGTGGTCAAACGTGTAGCGATTGGTCAACATTACGCTATTCTACATTGACGTGTGTATTTGGTACGACTGTCACAGGAATTATAACTGTAATGATTACGGTGCTTGGGTATGTTCCAGTCCCAAGTATGGGAACGATTTCTATCGTGAAGTATGATTTGTTATTTATGATGACATTACCAGGAATCATAGCGCTACTCGCTTGGAATTACGGTGTGAAAATCTTATCATCGATTAACGGCATTTTATTTATTAATTTTGTACCCGTTACGACTTTGATTATTATGATGATACAAGGGTATCAAATAACAATGTTTGATATTGTAGGAACTTTACTTGTTATTGCAGCACTTATTCGCAATAACGTTTGTCAGAGAAAAGAAGAAAATATAAATAAGCAAGTTTTACAAGAAGAGCAATTACGCCAAGCGGTTTAATAGGCAATTGGAGGATTTAACATGTTAGAAAGTTTATTGTTTTTCTTCGCCGTCGGAGTTGCGTGCGAGCTTGCAGCAATTAATCGAAATGGTCGTAAGAAGGTAAAACAACAAGCTGAACTGATACAGCTTTTAAAAGAGTTAAAAGAAAGAAAAATTTAAAAAGACGACCGGGCATAGACGGTCGTCTTTTTCTATATATAAAGGGGAAAGGGGACACAAAGTTTATATAAGCGTAGCAGCGTAAATAAAAGCAGTAAGAAGAAGAGAGCCGCTAGCTAGTCCTAAAAAATCTAATTTGTTAAAGGTGATATTTTGCATAATATATTCTCCTTACTTGTTTAATGTAGAAGCAACAGATTTTGCATCGATAAGAGCGGACAATACCATGCCCATTGTATTCGTAAATTTGTTGTTCTTCATTTTGTTCATCATATCGATCCGCTCCTTTTCAAATGGTTGCCCTGTTTCTGACTTAATTGTATAAGATATTGGGGAGAGTCACTATCGAATTAGCTTACAAGAAAATTACACTTTTGTAAGAATTGAAATTTAACAATAAATACTTATTTTTATTACCAACTCCTAAAACTTAGTGTTATAATCATTGTAAGAAAATGATTATACTTCGGATATTTAGAAAGGAACGAAACAAATGTATAAACCAATTACATTTTCGTTGAAATATATATTTAAAATGGCTGGGAAAGTAGAAGTACAAGGGAGAGAGAAATTACCAGAAGGCGGCCCTTACGTTGTTGCGTGTACACATACGAGTTTTATGGACGTTTTAATGTTAGCAACTGGGATGTATCCAACCCAAATTCATTACATGGCCAAAAAAGAATTATTTGAAGGGAAATTCAAAAACTGGTTCTTTAAAAATGTAAATGCATTTCCGGTAGATCGTGCGAATCCAGGGCCGAGCACATTAAAAATTCCATCGCGTTTATTAAAAGAGGGAAAAGTAGTAGGGATTTTCCCAAGTGGAACGAGATCAACAGAAGACGTTTCATTAAAAGCGGGGGCTGTTACGATTGCACTGCGTTCTAACGTTCCATTAGTGCCGGCAGCTTATATTGGTCCATCAAGTGTAAAAGAATTAATAAAAGGAAAAAAAGCGCAATTAGTTTTTGGAGATCCGATTCAAATTGATGCCGGAGAACAAATAGATCGAAAAACGGCTATGAAAATGATGACAGATCAATTAAACGAAAAATTTGAAGAACTAAAGGAAACTTTGCAATCGAAACAAAAGTAAAAAAGACGACCGGGCATAGACGGTCGTCTTTTTCTATATATAAAGGGGAAAGGGGACACAAAGTTTATATAAGCGTAGCAGCGTAAATAAAAGCAGTAAGAAGAAGAGAGCCGCTAGCTAGTCCTAAAAAATCTAATTTGTTAAAAGTGATGTTGTTCATTATAATCTCTCCTTACTTGTTTGTAGAAGCAACAGATTTTGCATCGATAAGAGCGGACAATACCATGCCCATTGTATTCGTAAATTTGTTGTTCTTCATTTTGTTCATCATATTAATCCGCTCCTTTTCGAATAGTTGTTGCCCTGTTTCTGACTTAATTGTATAAGATATTGGGAAGAGTCACTATCGAATTAGCTTACAGGAAAATTACACTTTTGTAAGAAAAACGAATGAAGGTGTAATGATGAGAAGATTTGACATATGTTCATGGAATTCATTAAGTTAAAAGGAGAGGTGAGTGTATGGCTAATATTAAAGATATCGCAAAGATGGCCGGAGTTTCAGTTACGACCGTTTCGAGGGTGCTAAATGATCACCCATATGTAAGTGAAGAAAAAAGGAAAGCGGTTATTGAGATAGTTGAGAAGTTGAATTACTCACAAAACGCAAACGCTGTTCATTTATCCAAAGGGAAGACGAATATTGTTGGTGTAATTTTACCTTACATTAATCATCCGTGTTTTGATGCGATGGTAGGTGGAATGATGGAGGTGGCGTTAGCTCATAATTACAGGGTGTTACTTTGCCAAACGAATTACAATAAAAAAGAAGAAATGAAAAGTTTACATATGCTAAAAACAAAACAATTGGACGGCCTTATTATTTGCTCGCGTGCGAATGATTGGGAAACGATAGAACCGTATGCTTCTTACGGCACAATAATTGCTTGTGAAGATAATGATATTTCAAATATCTCAAGTGTATATACAAATCATTCTGCAGCCTTTCAGTTAGGAATGAATTATCTTATTGAAAAAGGTTATAAAAAAATTGGTTATTGTACGGGAAGGAAGTTAGGGCCAAGTAGTCAAAAACGTTTTGATGTTTATAAACATCAATTACAATCCATAGATGAAGAGGTTAATGAAGAGTGGATTTTTACAGAATGTTTTACATTAGAAGATGGTGTGAGAGCGGCTCATAAGTTAAAGGAGATGCAGGTCCTCCCAGAAGCGTTAATAGTAGCAGGAGATGAAGTTGCGATTGGGATTATGACAGAAGTTGAAAAGTTAGGTATTCAAGTTCCTGAGGATTTGGCGATTATTGGTTTTGATAATCAACCTATTTCACAAGTGTTACAGTTGACAACGATTGATCAAAATTTAAAGGAGATAGGCAAAAACGCTTTTGAAATGTTTTATAGGCAAGTGAGCAACGAGAGTTATAAACAAGAAAAGGTGGAGATTCCGTATGAACTTGTGGAACGCTCTACAGTTTAGTCTTAATCCGTTATGTGTATAATCGCATAACGGATTATTTTTTGAAATGTCTTTGACAGGAAACGCGTTTCATACTTTATAAAAGAGTTAAACCGGTCTGTAATAATCCATGGATTCTTTTCAAGTGTTAAAACAATGAATAGAATTTGGAGGAATATGCATGAATGAACTTTTATCGAGTATGAAAAAATATGTAGAGGATGACGAAAAGATTTTAGCTGTTGTGGTAGGGATATTTGAGAAGGATGATTTTACCGTAGCTTACCGGCATGGGATTTTCGCTGCTACTACTAGACGTCTCCTTTTTTACGGGAAATTTTCGGGCTACCCTGCAATATTTGAAGAGTATCCGTATTTGCATATAGATGACATAGATCTCTGTCCATATTTTGAATTTACTTGTAATCATGAAAGGGTTAGAGCTAGGTATATTCAGAAAGGGAATGTGGAGCGATTTGTTCGTGCAGTTAGAGAAAATATGAATAATTAATCAACCCTTTGTTTAAACATAATATCTCGATCTTTAAGAGGTAAAATGCGGAATAAAAACCACTTCTAAACCTCTAGGAGATAGTGATACAATGTCAAATGGGGGAGGGTATGAATTATGGTTAATCAACGTATAAAGGAAATAACACTAATTACAATTGGTTCATTATTATTCGCAATTGGTATTAATTACTTTGCAATTCCAAACCGTTTATCGGAAGGTGGAATTATTGGTTTAACGGTTGTTACGTACTACTTATTTGATTGGTCACCAGGGATTGTGAACTTTGCTATAAATGCAGTTTTACTAGCTATTGGTTATAAGTTTTTTGATAAAAAAACGATGGTTTATACGATTTTAGGGATTGTAGAAACATCCTTGTTTTTATATGTTACAGAACATATTGAGTATCATGTAAATAGTGATACGCTATTAGCAGCTTTATTTGCTGGTTTGTTTGTAGGTATCGGATTAGGCTGTATGTTCAAAGCTGGAGGTACATCAGGAGGATCGGCAATTTTAGCACAGTTAGCAAATCAATATTTAGGGTGGAGCGTTGGTAAAGGCGTACTTATTATTGATATCGTTGTAATTGCTGGTTCTGTATTTATAATAGGACAAGAAAAAGCGATGTACACACTTGTTGCAGTATTCATCGGTGCGAAAGTGATTGATTTCATTGTAGAAGGAATGGATACAAAAACGGCTGTTACAATCATTTCAAATCAACCAGATTTAATACGTGAGGCTATTACCAAAAACATGACACGCGGTGTCACTGTATTAGAAGGACGCGGCGGATATACTGGAAAAAATAAAGAAGTTTTATATGTTGTTATTAATAAACAAGAGCTTGTTAAGTTAAAGCAAGTTATTAGCCGAGTAGATGAAGATGCTTTCGTTGTTATTCATGATGTGCGTGATGTGCTTGGTGGGGGCTTTAAAGCGAGCTAAAAGGTGAACGAGTAAAATCGTTCACCTTTTTTTATTCTTACAAAAATGTAAGTGTAATGTAATGAGATTCAATAGTAGATTTTATTGCTTCTTCTTAAAATGGATGTATATATATCCTGCAGAGGAGGAATGTTTATTGTGAAGAAAAAAATGATCACTACTATAATAGCGATGCTAGTGATAGTAGTAATGTTACTGCCTACGAAACTTGGACCAGTTATTGATAAATATAATCCGCTTTATAAGACGAAAGAATACTATACGGTTGTGAATACAATTGGTCAGCATGTTGGTGATGAGTGGTATGAATATGAATTTATTGCATTTGACGAACGTGGAAGAGAACAAAAAATAAAGAAGACTGTTAAGCATATGTTAAAGAGAGATGAAGCATTAAAAGTGTACGCAAAAGGACGATACGGCGAGTCAATTGAAGAAATTGAAGCTGTAAATATTCCTATTAATGCGAAGAGTAAACTTTTAGCGATGAGATAGCGAAATATACCCCTGCCTATTTTTTGTCGAAAATCAAAATACTAGGTAGGGGTATTTCGAGGTTCGTAAAAAAGCCTTAGTCCATATGGGCTAAGGCTTTTTTTATTATATAAAGGGGAAGGGGGTACATTGTAGTAGCATGAGTGAAAGGTATAAGAAGAGTAGCTACTAGCAATGTAATTTGGTTATGTGAGCGTTCTTCTTATTTGGCTTACTTTCTAACTGTATTGTACGAAATATAGATATGGAAAACTATCGAATTACATTACGCATAGCTTACAAACATGTAAGCCTTCTGTAATGTAATTCGATAGTTAAAAGATAGTAAATTTAATATAGTATAAATAGAAAGTCTAATGTATTACTTTCTGTTTGTAATGTAAGGAAGAATGAAAAACCAACTACTTTTTAATAACCCTCATCTGTATGTAGATGGGGCTCTTTTTATAAACCTTACAACATTGTAAGGTTTACGTAAGTTAATTCGATAGTAAATTTGTCATATTTTTTGCATAATAGATACAAATAGATGAAAATAGTTAGGGATTTAGTAAGAAGGGAGAAAAATGGGATGCGTAAAGAAGAAGTAGTGAGGTTTCCAATTAAAGATTTCTGTAGCTACTTTACTGTTGCTGTAGTATGTATTGGATTATTTGATATCATAACAAACTTAATTGTTAAATAATATAGATGATAAAACAAGAAGGGAGTTCCTTTCTTGTTTTTTTTATGGAGGAATAAAGATGAAGTGGATTGATAGCCATATACATGTTGATCAATATAAGGATGAAGAGAAAAGTAGATTACTTAAAGATTTGGAAAATAGTAAAGAGGTAAAGGGGCTTATTGCGGTATCTATGAATTATCAATCATGTAAGGAAACTTTATCTTTAGGAAAGAAATTCCCTTTCATACACCCAGCAATAGGATTTCATCCGGAGCAATCGATTCATAAAGAAGAATGTGAGCGCATATTCAAATTAATTGAAGCTCATGCTGAGGAAATCATTGCGATTGGTGAAGTGGGCTTGCCGTATTATTTAACGAAAGAAGATGAAGGGGTTACTATAGATTCATACGTGGCGATATTGAGACGATTTATAGAACTAGCTAGTGAATATGATTTGCCCATTGTATTACACGCAGTTTATGAAGATGCCGATATTGTATGTGATTTACTTGAAGAATATAAAATTTCACGTGCACACTTCCATTGGTTTAAAGGAAATGAAGCGACAATGGGACGGATGGTGAGGAATGGTTATTATATTTCTATCACACCAGATGTTTTACATAAGGAGAAAATTAGAAAGATCGTTTCGTATTATCCACTGGAATATATGATGGTAGAAACGGATGGACCGTGGGAATTTCAAGAGAATACTATAACACACCCTTGTATGATTAAAGATGTATTAGAAGAAGTTAGTGTAATAAAAAAAATTCCAGTAGAGAAAGTTGCAGAACAAATATATAAGAATACAGTTCGCTTTTATCGATTGACTGAATCCTAAAAAACACCAAGCAGCTCGCTTAGTGTTTTTTATTAGGATTCTAATTTTTTCGCACGTCTTAATAATAATAGAAAGACAATGATAACGAACCCAAGTATAAGGAAGAATCCATATTGTTTTATATAATCAATTACGTCATTTGCACTAGTTGATTTTTCAACGTGGATACCGTCTTTATTAGTAGTAATATGAATATCTTTCATTTTTACTTCATTCGTTTCTTTTTGTAAATCAATCCACTCTATGTTTGGAATACTCTCTAGATCTTTTAATACTTCTTTTAATGGTTTCACACCTAAGTAAGGATGATAGAATGCACCAATAATTCCATCGGATAATTTAGCAACAGATAAAGCACGCTCTTTCATTTGGGCAATAGCTCGTGGTTTATCTTCTTCAATAAATCCAACTGTTTCAGGCATTAATTTCATTCCATGTAGAAATGATGGTGTACTTCTATACGCTGGAGAGTGCATGGATTTCCAAGTTGTATCACTTAACTGCAGTTGACCTACATAAGTTGAAAAGTACTTTGATAAGATTTCATAACCTTTTTGAGACATTGTGTAATGAGGTGCTTCAAATGCGACAGGATATAGTTTAGCATCTACAAGTTCTTGGATACCTTTTTCAATATGATCTGTCGTATATTTTTCTTCAAATGCTTCACCTTTTTTTACATATTGGTTATATGCCTCTATATTTGGGAAATTATCTTTTGTTTTTGGCTTTTCATGCTTCGGTTGACGAATGGGTTGATCAGTTTTTACGTCCCAAAATTCAAACCCTTCACCAGTTTCACTGTCATAAAATTGGTGAGTATAACCATGCATAATAATTGCTGCACCATCATCTTGCATAGAGCGTAAAAGATCGACTAGTTCGGGTTTATCTTTTAAATGTAGTGTTTCACCTGTATCTGGATCTGTATATACAGGAATAACAGTTATCATGTAAGGAATCTTTTTCTTCTTTAATAAGTCGGCAATATCCTGTAATTGATTTATATCTGCAGCTGGGTGAACATCCTCGAGGCGTAAATAGGCTAATTTTTTATTAGTTTCAGGTTTTTGTTGAAAATAAGAAAATAAGCTTTCGCCAATATAATAAGATATCCAATCAAAGAGGTTGGAAGTTGCAACGTAATACGAATTGTTTTGCTGTACAATTAATGGATAAGTATTATTGTCTCTTAAGGCATGGGCAAGAATTGTTCCATTTGTATCAAGTTGTTTAATTGATCTCTCTTCCTCTAATGTATTCTTTAGCTTACGTGTTGGATATTCAATTTTATCAGAGTTTATATCTTCGTTTTTAAGTGTGATGAACGAAAAACGATTAGATAACTGTTCTATGTTTTGACCTAAAACTAGTAGTGGTCCGGGGAAGCTTTCTAGAAATTCTTTTGCTTCAGTAGAAAGTTCTTCTTGTTTTTCACCCATGTAAATAACGTGTGTATACGAAGATTTATCAGTTACTTCAGATAACTGTTTTATATTTTTAATTGTTATATCATTAGTGAAATGTCCTACTTGTGTATTAAGTATTTGGATATCACTTGTAATTTGATCATCATTTGAACTGTATAAAATAAGGACTTTCGACTTTTCGGTTTTTTGTGCGGAAATAGGGACAGGAATTAATAGTAGTAAACTGAATAAGAGTAATAGCCATTTTTTCATATTATTATTCTCCTAGTTTATATTTAGAATTCAATTTACAATTATATACAAAAAATAAGTTATAGTCTATGAAAGTTACATTTTTGCACGTATTTACCAAATGTTTTTTCACAAAATAGGCCTAAAGCATGATGATAATATGTATAGTTATTTGCTATGATAAAAGAGTAAGAGAATGATAGAACATAGGTAATTGTAAAGGGAAGGCTGAAAGGGGACAAATTTCAGCGGAGAAAGAGGTAGAGGTAGTGAAGAAATTCTTTGTAGGATTTTTAGTCGTTCTTGGGGTGTATTTATATTTCCAAGGAAAGTCTGAAGGAATGGATAAGCTAGTGAAAGAGACAAGCTATGTTGATTCAGAAGAAGCAAAACAGATGAAACAAATTATTATAGAGGAAGCAAAGAAAGTAAATCTTCCAGAATGGATACCTCTTACAATTGCCGAACATGAAAGTCGATTGAATCCAAGAAGTATTGGAGACAACGGAACTTCATTCGGATTGTTTCAATTGCACCGTGGTGGTGGACTTGCGCCAGATCATTTAACTGATGAAGAGTTGAAAGACCCACGTACAAATGCACAAATTGCAATGCCGCATTTGGTGAAGGGATATAAGCGCGGGGTGCAAAGAGGCTTGACTGATTTTGCATTATTGAAATATGTAGCGAATACATCAGGATGGCCAGGGAATTTAGGGCCAGAGTGGACGGATAACAATATGAAGTATAACGTTGGATTAGAGAACGTATACTATCGAAATAAAGGTGTACTAAAAGAGTAGGTTTTCGATACCTACTCTATTTTTTTATGGATATTTTTGTCTTCCTGCCTTGTGAAGTACTGCGCTAGTTGTATGTTCACTTCTTCTAGTTTTGTAGAAACTTGTGGTATTTTATATCCTACATACAACGGTGAAACGACAAACCTAGGAACAACTTTACAAATAATTTTTCCGTTTAAGTGATAGAAGAATAAGTTATAACTGCTACACCCTTTATGGAAATCTGTCAGTATGTATCGTACAGTTTGCTGAATGTAATTTGCCATTTCATCTATACATGCAATATCATCAATGATTATATTGAATTCAGTAAAACCGATAATAGGAAGCTCTGAAATATTGAGTTCAATACGTTCATTTTTTTGAACAATTATCCCTTGGAAATTTTCCTCTTCAATATTCTCGAGATAGTCTACATGTTTCATTCCGATAATTTGCATGTGTGCATGATGCAAACTTCCGCCTGAAAATGGACCATGATTTTTGTATAAAATTACAGATGAAAAGTCTTCGTTTTCCTGTAACTTTAACCAATGTTGAATAGAGAAATGAATTAGTTTTCGCATATGCTCTTCTGTATATGTTGCGATATGATCTTCACAATTATCCGTTTCGATTAAAACGGTTTGAAATGTATCTTTTAATGTAGGGAATTTATTTTTCAACCAAATAATTGAGCCCTCAGTTTCTAAAATATCCGTTAAATTTTCTCTATCGCAAAATGGACATGCAGCGCTTCTGTTCCGAATGCTTTCTGGTTTTTGTTTACCGATATCGTTTAAAAAATATAGTTGTTGTGTATCCATTTGTATATACCCCTTTAAAATATGTGTAAAAATCCCGCTTAATACATTCGGGGAAAGGAGGAGGAAATCCTTTAAAGTGAATAGGGAAAAATAAAAGACAAGATATCCTCATTACGATAGGGTATCTTGTCTTTTATTTTTTCTTTAATAATGTGTATGGATAATATAGAGTATTTTCACTATGTTTCGTTTTTCTATTTTTTATTGTGTATAAGGCGATTGCTGTACTTGTGATTATAATAATGGCTTTCTTCATATTCATATACCCCTTTTTATTGTTGGTTTAATTCTTGGCTAACTGCCTTTGCATCGACTAAAGCATGTAAGATCATTTTCACCATGTTCATCATATTTCTTCACT
The DNA here is from genome assembly GCF_000496285.1 of Bacillus toyonensis BCT-7112. GTDB lineage: Bacteria > Bacillota > Bacilli > Bacillales > Bacillaceae_G > Bacillus_A > Bacillus_A toyonensis. The sequence continues at coordinate 2,827,481 of NC_022781.1, forward strand.
CCTTTTTATAGTTCCTTTAGTTCTTTTACAACTGCTTGTCCGTTCACTAATACCTCAAAGATTGCTTTTACGATTTCTTTCATCATGATTGTTTCCTCCTTTTGTTTGTCTCTCTTGTTTACATCTTTATTGTATAGGGAGGCATCTTTTCGTACTATCGCTTTCCATTACGTGAACATAACAGTTTTGTAAGATTTGATGTCACTTATTGAAATGTTTAGTCTATCTTCATTATTTTCAGAAAAATGACTATTCAAACATAAAATAGGGAAGTATAATAAAGAAGTAAGTATTAAATTCCGTACGAAAGGGGTGAATGAGATGAAACGTTCTTTAGCTGCGCGTGCCAAATTTTTAGATTTTATCTATTTTTGTCGTGCGATTTTTCATGATGTAATTGTTAACGGGATACGTCTGCCCTTTTTTAACAATTGCATAGTAGCTATTGAACGATAGAAATCTCTTCACCCATTTTTAATAAACGTGTGAAAAGGGAGCTATTTGGCTTCCTTTTTCTATGTCGAAAATCATGGGGAATGTTTCTTTCCCATGGTTTTTTTATATTGAAAGGAGTACGGAAAATGACAATTTGTAGTGTAAATAATGTAACGAAATCTTTTGGTGGAAACATCATATTTGAAAATATATCGCTTGAAATAAAGAATGGTGAACGTGTTGGTTTAGTTGGCCGTAACGGTAGTGGGAAGACAACAATCTTTGGTCTTCTAACAGGAATGGAGAATGTGGATGCAGGAGCCGTTCATATGAAGAAAGGTACACGTATTGGTCATGTCGCACAAATTCCAAAGTTTGATGAGGGCATGACTGTATACGATGTATTGGGTTCCGCCTTTAAAGTAGAAAAGGAATTAGAAAAAGAAATGCGTGTTTTAGAAAAAAATATGACGGAGGAACGGGAAGCGTCTGCTTTGCAAAAACTGATGGAGAGGTACGGTGTAATTCAAGAAAAATTTACGTTTCTTGGTGGTTATGAAATAGAGGCAAATATTATGAAGGTAGCAAATGGTCTACAAGTGACGGAACTATTCCTCCGATCATTTCTAGAATTAAGTGGAGGAGAACAGACGAAGGTAAGCCTTGCGTATATGCTATTGCAGAAACCAGATTTACTTCTATTAGATGAACCGACAAATCATTTGGATTTATTTGCAGTCGAATGGTTAGAGCAATTTTTAAAAGAATACACCGGAACGGTTATGGTTATTTCACATGATCGCTATTTCCTTGATGAAGTTGTAACGAAAGTTTTTGATTTAGAAGATGGAGAAATTCACGTGTATCATACGAATTATTCTCAGTTTGTTGAGGAGAAGGAAGAAAGGTTGCTTCATGAGTTTCAGGCTTATCAAGAACAGCAAAAGAAAATAAAGAAAATGAAAGAAGCAATTAAGCGTCTACGTGAATGGGCAAATCAAGCGAATCCGCCGAATGAAGGACTGCATAAGAGAGCGAGAAATATGGAACGTGCGTTAGAACGTATGGAGAAGTTAAAGAGACCGATTTTAGAACGAAAACAGATGGGACTTCAGTTTGAAGGGCAAGAGAGAAGCGGGAAAGATGTTGTTGTAATGAAAGAAGTGAGTAAAGGTTTTTCTGACAAACCTTTATTTGAACAAGCGAATTTACATGTTCGTTTTCAGGAGCGTGCGGCTATCGTTGGTCGTAATGGCACAGGGAAGACTACGCTACTAGAATTACTATTAGAAGAAATAGAGCCAGATGCTGGTGAAATTCGGATGGGTAGTAGTGTCAAAATTGGTTATTTATCGCAGCATGCGTACGGAAATATGAAGAGTAATGTATTGGAAGCTTTCAGAGAGTATGTAGCTGTAACAGAGGGAGAAGCAAGACATATATTAGCTAAGTTTTTATTTTATGGTCCAGCTGTGTTTAAGAATGTAACGCAACTGAGCGGTGGAGAAAAAATGAGGCTAAGACTGGCGCAACTTATGTATCAAGACATCAATTTTTTAATTTTAGATGAGCCGACAAACCATCTTGATATTGAATCAAGGGAAGTTTTAGAGGAAGCTCTTGAGCAATATAATGGAACGATTTTAGCTGTTTCACATGATCGTTATTTTTTAAATAAGTTATTTGAAAAGACGTATTGGATTGATGAACGCAAATTATTTGAGTTTGCAGGGAACTATGCATGGGCTCGTCAAAAGTGGGAGGAAAGGATTGAGAAGCAAGTAATAAGGCAGAAACCTCAAGGGAGAAAAAGTATTGAAACAGTCCCTGTAAAAAAGAAAGAAGCTAGGAATATTGAGGGGATTGAAACCGAGTTAATGCGTGTAGAAGAAGATATATATGCACTTGAATGTAAAATGGAACATGTAGCTGATGTTGAAATGCTTGAACAATTGTATGAAGAAAAACGAAAAAGAGTTGTTACGAGCGGAGTTATATAATGAGTTAGATAATATTGTGGGGTAAAGAGTAGAAAGCTAATTCCTTTCAGTTTTGCTGAAGGGATTAGCTTTCTTTTTTTATAACTATATTTTACTGTAAGAGATAAATGAAAAAGTGTGTTTCACGTGAAACAGTAACTTGGGTAAATCTTTGTTACGCATCTTGTATAGGTTGTGAAACATATGCAATGATGAGGCAAAATATATATGTTATTAGTAGATTTTCGATAGGATTAATTACGAAAGTAAAGGCTAATTATTTCCCGAGACATAAGTATGTATGATGGAAATCTGAGATTGAAAATAAAAAAGAAAGCAGAGTCACAGCTTTACGCGCTGAACTCTGCTTTCTTTTTGTGTGGTATCTTCTTTTGTTGAAATGATAATAGCGATCCCGAGCATAATAAAAAAAGCTAAAAAGAGGACGAATTTTGGGAAGAAAGGGAATAGTAATAGCGCCCCGACTATCATAATTGTTAATAATACGTAGTGCAGGACATATTGGAATAGGTTGTCCATGTTTTCGCCCCCTTTTTGGTAATTGATTATTAGTATTCTATGTTTCATGCTGAAGGAATAGAAGTAGTTTTTATGTTTTTTAATATAAAATGTGGATGCATAAACTAAAAAACATTAGAAACGATACATATTGAAAACGAAAAGGGACTTATAAAAAAAGCTATAGTAGGGGTTGAGTGAAGATAACTACAACGATATGTAGTTTCCTAAATTAAATAGACAATATTTTTGAAAAAAACCATAAAAATATTTATTTAGAAAGAATTGACAAAATATATTGAAAGTTATAATCTATTAACCATAAAGTCTACCGGAAAAGTCGGAATAAGATTGTTACCCCTCAAAAACATCTATTTTTTACGATTAAAACCGACTTTTCCGATTGGTTATAAATGTTGCTGTGGGAGGCATACATAAGGCAAGCAGTTCATAAGGTGTAATTATTAAAAAAAAGTTAGGGTGGGGACAATGAAGAAAAAGACGAAAAAATGGGCTGGTGTATTTTCGGTATTAATGAGTAGTTCGCTTGTGCTATCTGCTTGTGGGGGACAGGAAGATAAGGCTTCTACAGAACCGGTTAAACAACAAGATTTAAAAAATATAAAAATTGAAAAGATCGCTGCGACAGATAAAACGAAAGTACCAGATAAAGCGAAGAATAGAAAAGATACGCTAGTAGTTGGTATTAGTAAACCTGGTGGCGTATTTTTACCATATTTCCAACAAAATGGTTGGGATGGAAACGTGACTTCAGTGATTTTTGCATCTCTTGTATCAACGGATAAACAAGGGAAACCAATTCCGGAATTAGCGGAGAAGTGGGACGTTTCTTCTGATCAGTTAACATATACATTCCATTTACGTAAAGACTTAAAATTTAGCGATGGATCGCCATTAACAGCAGATGATGTAGCGTTCACATTGACGCTTTTACATGATAAGGCATATGAAGGTGAAATAGATATCTCTCAATATGCGGTTAAAGGTGGTAAAGAATATAAAGAAGGAAAGGCAACTTCTATTGAAGGTATTCAAGTTGTTGATCCACAAACAATTAAAATTACCACTGAAAAAGTTAATTCACAAGCTATATTTGTTTTAGGTGGTACAGTATTATCAAAAGCTTATTACGGAAAAGATTACAAACAAAATACAAGTTTAGATTACTTAAAAGAGTTATATGGAAAACCGATAGCTGCGGGTCCATATAAATTTGAAAAGTATATCCCGGGGCAAGAAGTTCGATTTGTAGCAAATGAAAATTATTATGCGGGCAAACCCAAAATTCCAAACTTCATTTATAAAATTACTTCTGGCGATACGAAGCTTCAATTATTCCAAACAGGTGAGGTTGACTACACTGGCCTAGGTACTGGTGATGAAATTCTTGAACAGGCTAAGGGTTTAGAATTTGCGAATATCCAAATCGAAACAGCAGCGTCATTTAGTTATATTTATATGAATAATAATAAGCCGTACTTAAAGGATAAAAAGGTTCGCCAAGCACTTATTTACGGATTAGATCGTAAAAAATATGTTGATACAGCATTGAAAGGATACGGTACGGTAGCTAATGTACCAATTCATCCAACTTCTTGGGCTTATACGGAAGAAGGAGTTAATAAATATGAATACGACAAAGAAAAAGCGAAAAAATTATTAGATGAAGCAGGATGGAAAGTTGGTTCGGATGGAGTTCGTGAAAAAGATGGTCAAAAATTAAAGCTTTCTTATTTCGGCCCAAGTGCGGCTAAAGATAGTGATTTATTAATTCCAATTGCGAAAGAGAATTATAAAGAAATAGGTGTAGAATTTAATCCAGAATTTATGGACTTTAATACTATGCTTTCGAAGGTAAATAAAGGTGACTATGATTTAGCTTCTGTTTCGACACCGATTACAAGTGATCCGAGTGAAACAGCTGGTGAATATTTGTCTGGTGTCAATGATAAGAGTCTTGGTTATAAAAATGCGAAAGTAGATGAGTTAATTAAAAAAGGTATTGAGACAGTTGATATTGAAAAACGTAAACCTATTTATAAAGAATTATATAAAGAGTTAAGTGATGACCCACCAGTAATTCTATTAAACTACCGTAGAACAATTACTGGTTATAACGGGAATATAAAAGGAATTGACTCTGAAAAATACAATAGTATTAGCGCAAACTTACCAGTTTTATCATTTGAAAAATAACGATAAGGATGTATAAATAGAAGACATTTTTTCATTCGGTTAGTAATGTACCGCTTTGAAAAAATGTTCTTCTATTTTAGGCATAAGATTGGAGAGAAAAAGGGTGAAAACATATATCGTTCGTAGGTTGTTACAAATGATTCCTACACTGTTCGGAACATCAATTATTATTTTCTTCCTGTTTGCGCTTCTTCCAGGAGACTATATTGATTCAAATCCAAAGATTACACCTGAAAGGGCAGCTGAACTTAGGGAATTATATGGATTAAATAAGCCAATTGTTGAGCGTTATTTTCATTGGTTAGGTAATGCATTGCAAGGGGATTTTGGTTTTTCGCTTCAATATCAGGAACCTGTAACGTCATTATTAAATAAATTTATTTGGAATTCTTTTAGTGTAGCTGTTATTGCATTGTTTTTTATTTGGCTAATTGCACTTATTATCGGCGTATTCTCAGCGACGAAGCAACATTCTTTATTCGATAAACTTGTAACAATTGGTGTCTTTGCAGCAATGTCATTTCCTTCATTTTTTATCGGTTTGTTTTTAATTAAGGTGTTCGCGGTGGACTTTAAGTTATTACCGATAGGCGGAATGATTGATGTCGGGAGTAATTCGACTGGATTAGCTTACGTAATAGAAGTTGCCAAGCATATGGTTTTACCAGTATTTATTTTGACTCTTCTTGGTGTGGGTTCATTAACTCGTTACTTTAGAACAAGCATGTTAGAGGTTGTAAGGCAAGATTACATACGAACAGCACGGGCGAAAGGTTTAAAGGAGAAGACTGTTATTTATAAGCATGCGTTAAAAAATGCAATATTACCGGCGATTACGTTATTAGCATTTGAATTACCAGGTTTATTTTCGGGAGCAATTATTATTGAACAAATTTTTAACTGGCCAGGGATTGGTAATATTCAATTAGAAGCACTAAATTTTCGTGATTATACAGTATTAATGGCATTTACGATGTTTCTTTCTTGTTTAACAATTGTTTCAAACTTTTTCGCTGATATCGTATATGCAGTTGTCGATCCACGTATTCGGTTGAAGTAAGGGGGGATTAGATGGAAACTGTTACAGCAATTACAGAGAAAAAAGAAAAAAAGAGAAGAAATGAATCATCACCATGGCGACAGGCTCTTAAAAAAATAAAGAGAAATAAGATGGCACTCGTGGGGTTTTATGCACTAATGTTTATGTTTTTATTTTGTTTTGTCGGTCCGCTCTTTTCGCCATATGCATCAGGGAAAATACAAGTCGCTTTAATTAACAAACCACCTAGTTTTTCACATTGGCTCGGTACAGATCAATTGGGAAGAGATATTTTAACAAGACTTATGCAAGCAGGACGCATTTCATTAACAATTGGATTAGCTTCAATGGTCTTATCGGTTATACTTGGAGCTTTATTAGGAGCTATTGCAGGTTTTTATCGCGGGATTGTCGACAATATTATTATGCGTCTTGCAGATATTTTAATGTCGATGCCGGGATTGCCGTTGCTTATTATAATGGGAGCTATTTTATCAGAATGGAAAGTACCATCTGATTATCGTCTTTATGTCATTATGATTATTTTAAGTTTAGTAGGTTGGCCAGGACTTGCACGTCTTGTAAGAGGTCAAATTTTATCACTCAGGGAGCAAGCATTTATGCAAGCTGCTGATGTGTTAGGAATAAAAGATTACCGGAAAATTATATATCATTTAATCCCTAATGTTTTACCGATCTTAATTGTTGTATCCACATTAGGTGTTGCAGGCTCTATTTTAGGGGAATCCGCACTAAGCTACTTAGGTCTCGGAGTCGTCCCGCCTACACCATCATGGGGAAATATGATTAGTGCAGCTAACTCATTAATCGATTTCCAAAAGCGTCCGTGGTTATGGATTCCGCCCGGTTTTGCAATTTTTATAACAGTTGTATCAATTAATTTACTTGGTGATGCACTTCGTGATGCGTTAGATCCAAAGATGAGACGGTAGGTGAGGGAATATGAGTAAAGCGGTAGTAGAGCTGAAAGATTTGCAAACACATTTTCAGACAGAAGAAGGAACAGTAAAGGCTGTTAATCATGTTAGCTTTGCAGTTCGAGAAGGTGAAACAGTTTGTGTTGTAGGTGAATCGGGTTGCGGAAAGAGTGTAACGGCGCTATCGATTATGGGACTTATTGCTGAATCAGGAAGTGTAGTAGGTGGAGACATTTTATATGAAGGAAAAAGTCTTTTAGGTATGAAAGAGAAAGAGCTTCGTAGTTTACGAGGAAATGATATTGCGATGATATTCCAAGAGCCGATGACATCGCTGAATCCCGTCTTCACTGTAGGAGAACAAATTGTAGAAACGTTAAGAGAGCATGAATTACTTAGTAAAAATGAGGCGTATAAAAAGGCAATCGAATTAATTCGTAAAGTTGGTATAGCTCGTGCGGATGAAATTGTCCATTCGTATCCACATGAACTAAGTGGAGGCATGTTACAACGCATTATGATTGCTGTTGCGCTTAGTTGTAATCCTAAGTTATTAATTGCTGATGAGCCGACAACAGCTCTTGATGTTACGATTCAAGCCCAAATATTAGACTTATTAAGGCAAATAAAAGAGGAACTTAAAACATCCATTTTATTAATTACACATGATTTAGGCGTTGTAGCAGAAATGGCTGATTACGTTGTCGTTATGTATGGCGGGAAAGTTATTGAAGAAGCACCGGTACTAGAGATATTCCAAAATCCGAAACACCCATATACGAAAGGGTTGTTGAAATCAAAACCAGTGATGGGAAAACGAATAGATAAACTATATTCTATTCCAGGGCAAGTTCCTAATTTAGTTGGTTTGGATGAGTTTTGCTATTTTAGTGGTCGTTGTGAGCATTGTATGGAAATATGTAAAGAAGAGGCACCAAATTTGAATGTGCACGATGAGAACCATAAAGTAGCTTGCTGGTTATATGAGGAGCGTGCGGAACAATGAGTGAACCATTATTAGAAGTGAAAAACTTAAAGACGTATTTTCCAATTAAGGGCGGCATATTTAGTAGAACGATTGGACATGTAAAGGCAGTTGATGGAGTAAGTTTTACTATTAATAAAGGTGAAGTGTTTGGCCTAGTTGGAGAATCAGGAAGTGGAAAAACAACGATAGGAAAAACAATTTTACGTCTCGTCCAAAAAACGGAGGGAGAAGTAAAGTTTAAAGGGCACGATGTTTATTCCTTATCCAAGGAGGAATTGAGAAAACATCGCCCTAATATGCAGCTTGTTTTTCAAGATCCATTTAGTTCATTAAACCCAAGAATGAGAATTGGAGAAGCACTTGGTGAGCCGATGTTGGCTCACGGACTAGCGACGAAAGAAAATGTTCGTGCAAAGGTGATAGAAGTATTGGAGTTATGTGGTTTAGCTCCGTATCATATTGACCGGTATCCTCATGAGTTTTCTGGTGGGCAACGTCAGCGTATCGTTATCGCAAGAGCTATGGTATTAAATCCAGAATTCATTGTAGCTGACGAACCTGTGGCAGCACTAGATGTATCTATTCAAGCACAAATCATTAATTTATTTAGTGAGTTACAGGAGAAAAAGGGATTATCTTATTTATTCATTTCACATGATTTAAGTGTTGTGGAACATTTATGTACAAAAATAGGAATTATGTATTTAGGAACGATTGTAGAAACGGCACCGCGTGATGAGTTATTTACGAATCCACTTCATCCGTATACAAAAGCATTGTTATCAGCTGTGCCAATACCAGATCCAACAGTGAAGCGGGAGCGAATTATACTAGAGGGGGATATTCCCAGTCCAGCAAATCCACCTTCAGGTTGTCGTTTTCATACACGCTGCCCGTTTGCGACAGATGTTTGTACACAAACGGTACCAGAGTTTCGTAATGTTGGTGAAGATCATTTTGTTGCTTGTCATCATGTATAAAAGAGAAGGACCCTTTCAGAAGTTGAAAGGGTCTTTTTTTATTTACTAGATAAAGTTTGTTTTAAAACAAATTGCTCGATTGCATGGGCAACACCATGTTCATTGTTTGTTAATGTTACAACGTCACATAATTTTTTTACATCTTCTTCAGCATTTCCCATTGCAACAGATAAACCAGCAACTTCTAACATTGGTACATCATTAAAATTATCACCAATAGCAATTGTATCTTCAATTGGTATATTAAAATGAGCTGCCATCTGCTGTAGCCCATTTCCTTTATGGCCATTCTTATCCATAATTTCTAAATTAGTAGGAGCAGATGCTGTAACCATAATAGCAGTGTCTTCTTGTAACATACTTAATAACTGGGCGCGATGACCTGCATTGAACGTTAAAATGAAGAATTTAGATATTTCGAGTTCTTGATTGTTTACAACATCTTCGATTTTTTGGAAATCAGTAATTAGGTTTGATTTCTTTTGTTTTTCTGTAATTCTTTCGAGTTCTTCTAATGTAACATCTAGCGCATGCTTGTTTTCTTCGAATGCCTGCATCACTTGATCTTGCCATGTAGAAGGAGAGTAAACCCCTTTATTTGTATATAGCTTATATGGAAAACCTTCAGCTTCTAGTAATTTTGCAAGTTTGTACACTTTATCGTTTTGTAAACAACGCGAGTTAATTACTTTTCCATCCACGTAAACAATTGCCCCATTGCTTGCTCCAACTGGAAGAGATAATTGGTATTCTTCCAATAGTTTTAAAGCATCCTCTTTTGCGCGGCCAGAACAAATCATTACAATATGTCCAGCTTCTTGTGCAGTTTGGATTGCTTGTAAGTTCTCTTTGGAGATTTCAAGATTAGATGATAGTAGTGTACCATCCATATCTAATGCGATTAATTTCAAAATGACCACCTCTTTGTTTTTATTATACATAGTTATATAGAGGAAACATATAAACTTATCTTGGAAAGATAGTATTTTGTCCTATAGTGTACCATCCAGTGAAAACCTAGTAGATTCAACCTTACTTATTAAAGATTCACCTTGATTTGTAACAAAAGTAGAGAGGAATATAGTTATATTTAGGTTTATGACTGTAATGTTACACGAATGTTACAAACGTGAATGTAGTGGGAAATGCATTGAAATAGGGTTTTTAAGGGTGTTTATAAAAAACGTAAAAAAATGTAATAAAATTTACGTAATCATATTGCAACGTAATAATAGTTATGTTACATTAGTGTTACAAACGTTACGTTATCAAATTCAATGTAACGATAACATAAAAACTATGAAAAAAACATTTCTTAGAAATTACATATAGAAAACTTATTCAAAGGGAGGATAAATGATATGAAAGAGCAAGTATTACAAGTAACAAAAGGTGACTTCGTAGGATCAGCAAGTGGAGCGGTAGTATTAACAGCATTAATCGTATTTCTATCAAGCGTATTAGTATAATAGAAGTTTTGTAACAAAAGATAAATGAAGGGAGAATGAAAGATATGAAAGAGCAAGTATTACAAGTAACAAAAGGTGACTTCGTAGGATCAGCAAGTGGAGCGGTAGTATTAACAGCATTAATCGTATTTCTATCAAGCGTATTAGTATAATAGAAGTTTTGTAACAAAAGATAAATGAAGGGAGAATGAAAGATATGAAAGAGCAAGTATTACAAGTAACAAAAGGTGATTTCGTAGGATCAGCAAGTGGAGCGGTAGTATTAACAGCATTAATCGTATTTCTATCAAGCGTATTAGTATAATAGAAGTTTTGTAACAAAAGATAAATGAAGGGAGAATGAAAGATATGAAAGAGCAAGTATTACAAGTAACAAAAGGTGATTTCGTAGGATCAGCAAGTGGAGCAGTAGTGTTAACGGCATTAATCGTATTTCTATCAAGCGTATTAGTATAATAAAAGTTTTAAATTGTACAAAATGAAAGGAGAATGAGGAATATGAACAGTGAACAAGTGCTACAAGTAACAAAAACAGATTTATTAGGATCATTAGGCGGAGCAGTAATATTAACATCATTTATTCTATTCCTTGCAAATATATTAGTATGAGAAATATAAATACAATTATTCAAAAAAAATAAAGACTCTAACGTATTAGTAAGTAGTTAATATGTTGGAGTCTTTTTTGTTTTCCCCACATATATACCTTCAATTATGAATATTTTCCCCTTACTTTAAAGAGAAAAAAGTCGAATTTTATATGTAAGAAAAAAAGAGGAATTTGACAGAAAAGATAGAAAATTTTAAAGGTCAGAAATTGTTAGCCTGCTAACTAATTTCTATAAATTGATGTTGGAAGCGTTTTCGGTTGGTTTTAGGTATGGACCATTTAATCTATTTACAGGGGGATGAAGAGATTATGAAACAAAAATCTATGGATACGCTAGCTGCACAAATGGAGGACTTTTTTCCGGTACGTGATGTAGATCATTTGGAGTTTTACGTAGGGAATGCAAAACAATCGAGTTATTACCTTGCGAGAGCGTTCGGATTCAAAATTGTGGCTTACTCTGGATTAGAAACAGGAAACCGTGAAAAGGTATCTTATGTTCTTGTGCAAAAAAATATGCGTTTTGTTGTGTCCGGGGCCCTAGGTAGCGATAATCGTATCGCAGAGTTTGTAAAAACTCATGGTGATGGTGTAAAAGACGTTGCATTACTTGTCGATGACGTTGATAAGGCTTACTCGGAAGCGGTGAAACGTGGTGCCGTCGCAATTGCTCCACCTGAGGAGTTAACAGATGAGGATGGTACATTGAAAAAAGCAGTTATTGGTACGTATGGTGATACAATTCACACGCTTGTAGAGCGTAAAAATTATAAAGGAACATTTATGCCAGGATTCCAAAAGGTTGAGTTTAATATTCCATTTGAAGAATCTGGTTTAATTGCTGTAGATCATGTAGTTGGTAACGTTGAGAAAATGGAAGAGTGGGTTAGTTATTACGAGAATGTTATGGGCTTTAAACAAATGATCCATTTCGACGATGATGATATTAGTACAGAGTATTCGGCATTAATGTCAAAAGTTATGACGAATGGAAGTCGTATTAAGTTCCCTATTAACGAACCAGCAGATGGAAAGAGAAAATCGCAAATTCAAGAATATCTTGAATTCTATAATGGAGCAGGTGTACAACATCTTGCCTTATTAACGAGTGATATTGTTAAAACAGTTGAAGCGCTTCGTGCAAATGGTGTGGAGTTTTTAGATACACCAGATACGTATTACGATGAGTTAACTGCGCGAGTTGGAAAAATCGATGAGGAAATTGATAAGTTAAAAGAATTAAAGATTTTAGTAGACCGTGATGATGAGGGCTATTTACTGCAAATCTTTACGAAACCAATTGTAGACCGTCCAACTTTATTTATTGAAATCATTCAACGTAAAGGTTCTCGTGGATTTGGTGAAGGGAACTTTAAAGCATTATTCGAATCAATTGAAAGAGAACAAGAGCGTCGCGGAAATTTATAAGATTTGTATCCACCAGCAAGAATTCTTTTGCTGGTGGAAATTTCATTTTCATAGGGAGGAATTATGATGAAATTTGTTACATTTCGTCTCCCTTCGAAAGAAATGCGAGCTGGGTGGCTTGAAGGTGACAAAGTAATCGATATGAATCTTGCTAGTGACGGAAAAGTCCCTTCCTCTATGCTCGCCTTTTTAGAGAAAGCGGATGAGTATGTAGAGCTGCTGCGTAATAGTAAGAATCCAAACAAGGGTATATATTCCTTAGAAGAAGTACAATTGACAGCTGTTATTCCTAATCCGGGTAGCATTCGAGATTTTTATGCATTTGAACAGCATGTAAAAACAGCTCGCGGACGAAGAGGACTAGATGTTGTACCTGAATGGTATGATGTCCCGGTTTTTTATTTTACTAACCATCGTGCTGTTATTGGTCCAGATGATTTTGTAATTGGTCCGAAGAAGTCTAAAAAGCTTGATTATGAATTAGAGATTGCTTGTGTAATCGGAAAAGAAGGAAGAAATATTTCTCGTGAGCAAGCAGAGGAATATATTTTTGGTTATTGTATTATGAACGACTGGAGTGCAAGGGACTTACAAGCAACAGAAATGAAGGTAGGGCTTGGACCAGCAAAAGGAAAAGACTTTGCAACTTCATTAGGAGCGTATCTCGTTACGAAAGAGGAATTAGACATTTATCGTAATGGTAATCGATATGATTTAGAGATGACTGCTCACGTGAATGGGAAACTATTATCAAAGGGAAATTTCCAAGATATTTACTATACGTTTGCTGAAATGATTGAACGTGCTTCACAAGACGTGACCTTATATCCGGGAGATGTGATCGGTTCTGGAACAGTAGGAACAGGATGTATTTTAGAACTTGGTACAGAAGAGTGGCTACAAGATGGAGATGTTGTAGAGCTGTCGATTACTGGTTTAGGTACGCTACGTAATACGGTCAAAAAAGACATGAAAGCAGGTGATGGGCATGTTTTATCGTCACATGGGGGAGCTACCTCATAAACGACATGTACAATTTCGTAAAAAAGATGGAGCGCTTTATCGTGAACAGGTAATGGGAACGAAAGGTTTTTCTGGTACGCAGTCTATTTTGTACCATCATTATATGCCAACGGAAGTAGGTCATGCGGCAGTATCTCATTCTTGTCAGTTGCAGTATGAAGAAGATGTAGCTCTTGCACATCGTCATTTTCGCACGAAAGAAAATAAAAAAACGGGCGATGCAGTAAGCGGAAGAAATTTTATGCTTGGGAATGAGGATTTATTAATTGGAGTAGTGACTCCGACAGAAAAAATGGACTATTTCTATCGTAATGGCGATGGCGATGAAATGTTATTTGTTCATTATGGAACAGGAAAAATCGAAACAATGTTCGGAACGATTCACTATAGAAAAGGTGATTATGTAACGATCCCAATTGGAACGATTTATCGTGTTATTCCAGATGAAGGAGAGACTAAGTTTCTTGTTGTAGAGGCGAATAGCCAAATTACAACACCACGTCGCTATCGCAATGAATATGGGCAATTGTTAGAACATAGCCCGTTTTGTGAGAGAGATATTCGTGGCCCGGAAAAATTAGAGACATATGATGAGAAAGGTGAGTTTGTCGTAATGACAAAGTCGAGAGGATATATGCATAAGTATGTTTTAGGGCATCATCCGCTAGATGTTGTTGGGTGGGATGGTTATTTATATCCGTGGGTCTTTAATGTGGAGGATTTTGAACCAATTACAGGCCGTATTCATCAGCCACCACCAGTACATCAAACATTCGAAGGGCATAATTTCGTCATTTGCTCTTTCGTACCGCGTTTATACGATTATCATCCAGAATCTATCCCGGCACCGTATTATCATAGTAACGTGAATAGTGATGAAGTACTGTACTATGTAGAAGGAAACTTTATGAGCCGAAAAGGTGTGGAAGAAGGGTCTATTACACTTCACCCGAGCGGAATTCCTCATGGGCCGCATCCTGGGAAAACAGAGGCAAGTATCGGAAAAAAAGAGACGCTTGAATTAGCCGTTATGATAGATACATTCCGTCCGCTTCGTATTGTAAAACAAGCACATGAAACGGAAGATGAAAAGTATATGTATAGCTGGATTGAAGATGGTTCATATACTGTGAAATAAGCAAAAAGAGGCGTGCTCAATAAAGGAGCACGCCTCTTTAATATGTATAATGACACCAAAATAAGGTGATAGAAAGATTCTCAGAAAGAATAATAAGGATATTGTATATTCCGAAAGATTTCTACTTATTTCGACAAAAGTATTGACGAGAAAAAGTGTTATGAGTAAAATAAAAAAGCGAATTAAAAATTTTCAGAAAATTTAAAACTTGGAGGAGTGGACGATGAAGCAAATTTTTCAAAAGAAGCCTATTGCAAAGTTAATGCAAGAAAGTAAGCAAAAAACGTTAGCGAGAACATTGGGCGCACTGGATTTAACTATGCTTGGAATCGGAGCGATTGTTGGAACTGGTATTTTCGTTCTTACAGGCGTAGTGGCAGCAAAACATTCTGGACCAGCTATTATATTATCATTCGCGATAGCCGCATTAGCCTGTGCCTTTGCTGCATTTTGTTATGCTGAATTTGCTTCTTCAGTTCCTGTCTCGGGTAGCGTATATACATATACGTACGCGACGATGGGAGAAGTATTCGCGTTTTTAATTGGTTGGGATTTAATGCTTGAATATTTACTTGCTACATCTGCTGTAGCAAATGGATGGTCCGCTTATTTTCAGTCTTTACTAAAGGGAT
The DNA here is from genome assembly GCF_000496285.1 of Bacillus toyonensis BCT-7112. Taxonomy (GTDB): domain Bacteria; phylum Bacillota; class Bacilli; order Bacillales; family Bacillaceae_G; genus Bacillus_A; species Bacillus_A toyonensis. Next base: position 2,842,876 of record NC_022781.1, read on the forward strand.
TTGGGATTCATATTCCGACCATTCTTTCTTCGGCCCCAGGCACAGGAAAAGGTGGAATAATTGATTTGCCTGCAGTCTTAATTATTTTAGTGATGACAGCTCTTTTATCTAGGGGTGTTCGAGAGAGTGCACGTGTAAATAATATTATGGTATTTATTAAAATAGCAGTTGTTCTTATTTTTATCTTTGCTGGTTTTAATTATGTGAAGCCTGAAAACTGGACGCCTTTTATGCCATTTGGTTTAGATGGTGTAATGGCTGGGGCTGCTACAGTATTCTTCGCATTTATAGGATTCGATGCAGTTTCAACAGCTGCGGAAGAAGTGAAACGTCCACAACGTGATTTACCAATCGGCATTATTGCATCGTTATTAATATGTACAGTTCTTTATATCGTTGTTTCACTTATTCTGACAGGAATTGTTCCATACGGCCAGCTGAATATATCAGATCCAGTTGCTTTTGCACTTCAATTTATTGGACAAGATGGTTTAGCGGGGGTAATTTCAGTAGGGGCAATCACAGGGATTACAACTGTAATGCTAGTGATGATGTATGGGCAAGTTCGTGTTTCATATGCGATGAGCCGTGATGGGTTATTGCCGAAGCGTCTGGCTAAGGTTCACCCGAAATTTAAAACACCGTTTTTAAATACATGGATAACGGGTATTATTGCAGCATTGATTTCAGGATTAATAGATTTAAATGTATTGGCACACCTTGTAAACATGGGGACATTGTCAGCCTTTGCACTCGTAGCTGTTGCGGTTATTGTGATGAGAAAGACTCATCCGGATTTACCAAGAGCATTTAAGGCGCCACTCGTACCATTTTTACCAGCGTTAACAGTAATTTTCTGTTTATACTTAATGCTTCAATTATCAGGGACAGCGTGGATTAGTTTTGGAGTATGGATGGTTATCGGTATAGCGGTTTACTTCTTATATAGTCGAAAACATAGTGTTTTAAATAATAGTAAAAAAGAAGATGATGTAGCGAATTTATAAGTGGAAAAATCCATTCTAATTCTGTTAGAATGGTTTTTTTATTTGAAAATTTACATTTTTCTGAATCTATTATAAGATAATTGTTGGTCAACTAAAGGGGTGAAAATATGAAAAATACATGGCGTGAGCTAAGGGAAATGGATCGTAACGTATGGATTCGATTTATCGGTGAGACATTGAATGGAATTGCGATGATGATGTTAATGCCTTTTTTCGCATTATATTTAAAAGATAAGGTAGATTCTTTATTACAGGTTGGAGTTATTATGGCGCTTTCTCCAATTGCTGCAAGCTTTGGATCGCTTATAGGTGGAAGAATTGCTGATATATATGGAAGAAAGCCGATTATGATATTTTCAATGGCAAGTAATGCATTATTAATGCTCGGTTTTTTATTTATAGAAGGGTTTATTTCATATGCAATTTTATCTGTTTTTTTAGGATTAAGTAATTCTTTATTTCATCCAGCTGCATCAGCGATGGTTGCAGATGTGACCGCGCCAGAAAAAAGAACCGAAGCATATGGTTTATTGCGAATGGGACACAATATAGGTGCTGCAATCGGTCCAATAATGGGTGCATCAGTAGTGGTGTTGTCAAAGAATCTTGTGTTTATTATTGCTTCTTCTACGATGCTATTTTATGCATTACTTGTACTAATTCTTATCCAGGAGACAATGCCAAAAGCAGCAGATAAAAAAGAAGAGAATGCAGAGAAGGAATCAGGTGCAGTTTGGAAAGTTTTAATGAGAGATAAGGCGTTAATGATTTATTTGTTAGCAGGTATCATTATTTCTATGGGATTTTCTCAAACAGAAGGCATGTTACCACTTCACTTTGATAATGAAATGAAGGATATTTTTGGAGTTAACAATCCATACCCGTATTTAATGGCGCTAAATGGACTATTAGTTGTGTTGTTCCAGTTTCAAATTTCAAAATGGGCGACAGATAAACCTGTCGGAAAGACGATGTTATACGGGGCGTGTTTGTTTGGAATTGGTTTGTTTTTTATAGGGTGGTTACCGAAGTGGTTTGGAGAATTTAATACAAATGCTACAATTATTTTAGTGACGTTAATGTTCGTGTATGCCATATATACGTTAGGCGAGATGATTATGTCGCCTGTACAGATGACGTTTGTAGCGAATTTGGCCCCTGAGCATTTGAGAGGAACTTATATGGGAGCAGCGAGTTTGCAGTGGATTACGGGAAGTGCATTTGGTCCACTTCTTGGAGGTTTTTTATTAGATAGATTACTCGGACATTTCTTATTTACAATTTTAGGTGTAGGATGTTTAGTTGCAGGTATTGTATACGTTTCTTTAGATCGCCTTGTGGAACAAAGGCAAAAGGACACACTAACCAAACAATCTTCTTAATAAAATAGGTGACATACACAAAAAGGGGATTTCTACATATTTTAGGTACATAACTAGATTAGGTTGCCATTTCATTTTGTGTAGTTGTGAAGAAAATGAAATAGAAAAGTGTAGAAATCCAATAAGTGGTGTCATTTAATTATTTGTGGAAGTTACATTTTATTTCAAATAGGAACTACCTATTTTTATAAAAAGTGCTAAAATAGAAAAATGAAAACAATTGGTTAGGGTGATTTAATTGACGAAAATTAAATTAGGTTTATTATATGGTGGAAAATCAGCTGAGCATCAAGTTTCGTTACAGACGGCTCTTGCTGCTATTAAAGCGTTAAATCAAGATAAATTCGAGATTCATCCGATTTATATTACAGAGCAAGGTCAATGGGTACGCGGTGAGCGTATTGAAGGTGAAGTAACGGATGTTGAAGCTTTAAAAATGAGCGGTGCAGAAAATTCGATTTCTCCGTTATCATTAAGCACGGAAATTATTCCATCTGCAACTTCTGAGGAAGATGCTATCGACGTTATTTTTCCATTACTACATGGACCAAATGGTGAAGATGGAACGGTTCAAGGGTTATTAGAATTAATGAACATTCCTTATGTAGGAAATGGTGTTCTAGCATCGTCTGCCGGTATGGATAAAGTTGTTATGAAAAATATCTTTGCAGAAGCTGGTTTGAAACAAGCGAAATATGCATCTTTCATTCGTAGTGCATGGGAAAAAAATCGCGAAGAAGCTTATGACAAAGTAGAAGAGAAGTTAGGGTATCCTTGCTTCGTAAAACCAGCAAACCTTGGTTCAAGTGTTGGTATTAATAAATGTAAAAATCGTGAAGAACTTGAGAGTGCATTTGAAGAGGCATTCCAATTCGACCGCAAAATTATTGTAGAAGAAAATATCGTAGGTCGTGAAGTAGAAGTTGGTGTACTAGGTAACGACGAACCGAAATGTTCAGTTGTAGGTGAAATCGTACCGAAAAAGGACTTTTATGATTATAAGTCGAAGTACATCGATGGTGATACAGCGTTAATTATTCCAGCTGAAATGACAGAAGAAGAGTCTAATGTAATTAAGCGAGATGCAATTGTTGCATTCCAATCTTTAGATGGTGCAGGCTTAACACGAGCTGATTTCTTCTTAACGAAAGACGGAGAAGTATATATTAACGAAGTAAACACAATGCCAGGATTTACGCCGTTTAGTATGTTCCCTCTATTATGGCAACATACTGGATTACCATATCCAGAATTAATTGAAGAGCTAATTCGTTTGGCGATTGAACGTCACGAAGAAAAACAAAAAATTAAATATACAATATAACAAAAAAGGAGGAGGCACTATTCGAAGGAATAGTGCTTCCTCTATGTAAGGAGTGTTTTCATGATTAATCGAACGTTAAAACAAGTAGAACAGATGATAAATGGTACGGGATTAGCAGAGCAGTATGAGGGAATTACTATACAGGGAGTGTCTATTGATACGAGAAAAATCGAAAAAGGAAATTTATATGTTCCGATTCAAGGTGAACGTTTCGATGGACATGCTTTTGTAGATAAAGCTGTTGAAAATGGAGCTGTTGCTACATTATGGATGAAAGATGTAGCAAATCCGCCTGAGAATCTTCCAGTTATTTTTGTAGAAGACACACTATTGGCATTACAAATGTTAGCGAAAAACTATCGCGATCAATTGGATGTTAAAGTTATTGGTGTGACAGGTAGTAACGGTAAAACATCTACGAAAGATATTGTAACAAGCCTTCTTGCGACTAAATTCAAAGTTCAAAAAACAGAAGGTAATTTCAATAACCATATCGGTTTACCTCTTACTATTTTAAACCTAGAAGAAAATACGGAAGTTGCTGTATTAGAAATGGGTATGTCAAGCCGAGGAGAAATTGAATTCTTATCTAAGTTAGCTCGTCCTAATGCAGCTATCATTACGAACATTGGTGAGGCGCATTTAATGGATTTAGGCTCTCGTGAGGCAATTGCAGAAGCGAAATTAGAAATTGTGGCAGGATTACAAGAAGGCGGAGTGTTCGTATATAACGGAGATGAGCCATTATTAACAAATCGTGTTCCTGAAATGAATTTAGCGACGGAAACAGTAACATTTGGTGATGCCAGAGCAAACGATTACTATCCAACGACTGTAACATTACAGGCAACTGGCACACATTTTAAAATGAATAGAGAAGAAAACATTTCATTCTATATACCAGTGTTAGGGAAACATAATGTGTATAATACACTTGCTTCCATGGCGATTGCGAAACATTTTGGTGTGACATGGGAAGAAATGAAACAAGGTTTAGTAACACTTCAAATGACAGGTATGCGCATGGAAATTGTAAAAAAGGATAGTGGGTTAACAGTTATCAATGATGCTTACAATGCAAGTCCGACAGCTATGGAAGCAGCATTCCATTTAATGAATGGTTTAGATGGTTTTTCTCAAAAAATCGTCGTGCTTGGTGATATGTTAGAGCTTGGAGACCAAGAGGTTCAATTTCATTATGAAGTAGGTAAATTAATTGACCCAGCAAAAATCTCATATGTATTCACATATGGTAGATTAGGGGCTCAAATTGCTGAGGGAGCGGAAATTAATTTCCCTGGTGAACGTGTAAAGGCCTATCATAATAAAGAAGAGCTTGTAAAAGATTTACAGGCGGTAGTTGGTAATAACGATGTTGTATTAGTTAAAGCATCTCGTGGTATGAAATTAGAAGAAGTTATTACGATGTTGAAATAATTGGTGAATATAAATAGGGATGATAGTCACGAAAATAGAAGAAACTTATAATAAGCGCTTACAGAGGATGTTAAAAAATAAAAGTGAAGAAAAAAAGTCCTGAATATGAAAATAAGGTAACAGTTGGGTTTGCTTTTTGCACATACAAAACTTATAATTGATAAAGTGTAATAACGTTTAAAAGTATTTTCGTGTAGAAATACGCCCGTTTATATACGTGAGCATTCAGGAAAAGGGCTTTTCCGCCAATTCGGAAAATGCCTTTTTTTAAATGATAAGTATAGGATAGAAAAGGAGAAGTAACATTGACAACATTTCGAGAATTAGGATTAAGTGAATCTTTATTGCAATCTGTTGAAAGTATGGGCTTTGAAGAGGCTACGCCGATTCAAGCTGAAACAATCCCACATGCATTGCAAGGTAAAGATATTATTGGGCAAGCGCAGACAGGTACAGGGAAAACAGCAGCATTTGGATTACCGCTATTAGATAAAGTAGATACTCGTAAAGAAGCAGTTCAAGGTATTGTTATCGCGCCAACGCGTGAATTAGCAATTCAAGTTGGAGAAGAACTATACAAAATTGGTAAACATAAACGCGTTCGTATTTTACCAATTTATGGTGGTCAAGATATTAACCGCCAAATTCGTGCTCTAAAAAAACACCCACACATTATTGTTGGTACGCCGGGTCGTATTTTAGATCATATTAACCGTAAAACACTTCGCCTACAAAACGTTGAGACTGTTGTTCTTGATGAAGCGGATGAAATGTTAAACATGGGCTTCATTGAAGATATTGAAGCAATTTTAACAGATGTGCCAGAAACACATCAAACATTATTATTCTCAGCGACAATGCCAGATCCAATCCGTCGTATTGCTGAGCGTTTCATGACTGAGCCTCAACACATTAAAGTAAAAGCAAAAGAAGTAACAATGCCAAACATTCAGCAGTTCTATTTAGAAGTGCAAGAAAAGAAAAAGTTTGACGTATTAACGCGCTTACTAGATATTCAATCTCCAGAGCTTGCGATCGTATTCGGTCGTACAAAGCGTCGTGTTGATGAATTATCAGAAGCATTAAACTTACGTGGTTATGCAGCAGAAGGTATTCATGGTGACTTAACACAAGCGAAACGTATGTCTGTATTACGTAAATTTAAAGAAGGTGCTATTGAAGTTCTTGTTGCAACAGATGTTGCTGCGCGTGGTCTTGATATTTCAGGCGTAACACACGTATACAACTTCGATATCCCACAAGATCCAGAATCATACGTTCACCGTATCGGTCGTACTGGCCGTGCAGGTAAAAAAGGTATTGCAATGTTATTTGTAACACCACGTGAATCAGGACAATTAAAAAATATCGAGCGTACAACAAAACGTAAGGTTGACCGTATGGAAGCACCGACACTTGACGAGGCACTAGAAGGTCAACAACGTTTAATCGCTGAAAAACTTCAAAGCACAATTGAAAATGATAACTTATCATACTACAAGCGTATTGCAGAAGAAATGTTAGAAGAGAACGACTCTGTAACAGTAGTAGCTGCTGCTTTAAAAATGATGACAAAAGAGCCAGATACAACACCAATCGCTTTAACATCAGAACCACCAGTTGTTTCAAGAGGTGGCGGTTCTAAAAAACGCGGTGGTAACGGAGGCGGATACCGTGATGGTAACCGTAATCGTAGTCGTGATGGACGCAGTGGCGATGGTCGTAACCGTGACCGTAACCGTGACGGACGCAGTGGCGATGGTCGTAACCGTGATCGCAATCGTGATGGTGGCCGTGATGGTAACCGTGGTCGTAGAGGTGAAGGTCAAGGTCGCCCTGGATCTTCTTCAAATGGACGCGGCGAAAGAAAACATCATAGCCGTCCACAAGCTTAATAAAAAAAGAGAATGCCCTTTGTTGGCATTCTCTTTTTTTATTTCTAAAATTGTACATACTACATAATAACTCATGTAGAAAAGAGGTACGATATGCTTGTAAGGCTTGGGTATGTTGCGATGAGTGTGCATTTGAAGAACGCATCTCCATCTCAAACGATGACATATGCACAGTTTCAACGGATTGATGATCGAGAGGCTGCGATTCGTAAACTTGAAAGAATCGCTAATTCGAATTTGGAAAATTGCTTGCGGTTATTAAAGCATAATAAGGGGCATGATATATCTTTCTTTCGACTTAGTTCTAAGCTTATTCCTTTAGCGAATCATGAGGAGTTGTTAGAGTGGAACTATATTCGTCCATTAAAAGAAAGTTTAAAAGTGCTAGGTGAATACGCAATTCGTATGAATATGCGTATTGATTTCCATCCGGATCACTTTGTTGTACTAAATTCACCGGAGGAAAGTATTTTTAAACAGTCAGTAAAAACTTTGCAGATGCACAAAAAAATGTTAAAAGGTATGGGGATTGCACATAAGCAACGATGTGTATTACATGTTGGAGGAGGTTATAAAGATAAAGAGCTCGCATTAGAACGCTTTATAGAAAATTGGTCTAACGTTCCAAGGGGTATTCAAGAAATGATCATGTTAGAAAATGATGATACAACCTTCACGCTAGCGGAAACATTGTATTTAGGAGAAAAATTAGACATTCCGGTCGTGTTTGATTTGCATCATCATACGATGAACAATGAACGAGAAGATTGGCATGAAGATTGGGCGCGTGTTGTTCATACGTGGGAAACATCTTTGTTACCAGTTAAAATGCATATCTCCAGTCCTAGAGATGAGAAAGACCCGAGGGCACACGCTGATTTTATTGATGTTGATGCATTCTTATCTTTTTTAAGAAGGATTAAGGGAAGTGTTGGGCAAATTGATTGTATGATTGAGGCGAAGCAGAAGGATGAGTCTTTATTTCAACTCATGAGAGACTTAAGTAAACAAATAGATGTGGAAATTATCGATGGTGCGAGCTTTTACATTAAATAAGCTCAGCACCATCGAATTTTTTTGTTAAAAAAGGAGTTAAAATACCACCGGTTATTAATCCTGCTAAATGGCTTATAGGATTGGCGAAAGGATTAAAGAAAGTAAATAATAGTAATATAAGTATCATGATTGAGAAAATAGCAATTTCTTTTGAGTGTGAAGGGCGGTATCGATTGTACAATAAAAATAGTTGGGCGCCTAGTAACCCGAAAATCCCACCAGATGCTCCCGTATGAATGTATTCAGGAGGCATAATAATATAAGAAGCGATATTTCCGGAAATACCGGGAAGAAAAAATAGAATGATAAAAGAAATGTGTCCGAGTTGTTTTTCGATAGAAGAGCCAAGAATAAATAAGCAAATACTATTAGAAAGAAAATGTTGTAAGTCCACGTGTACGAGCAGAGAAGTTATGACACGCCACCATTCTCCTTTAGTGATATATTCATTGTTAGCTGCCATTGGAAAGAGAAAGAAGTCGCCTAACATCATCATGAATAGTTGAATAAGAAGTAAAGAGAGGATGATTGGATTTAAGGAAATGCGAGTGGGTCGTATTAGCATGCTGGTAGTATCACTCCTTTTGCATCAGAATGATTCTCTGTTATTCTTACAATATGAAAGAAGAAAGCTAAATAGAAGAAGGGGATTTCGAAATGATTGTAGGGATTGGAATAGATATTATTGAATTGAATCGAATTGAAAAAATGCTAGATGGAAAGCTTAAATTTATGGAACGTATTTTAACTGAAAGTGAACGTAATGTTGCTATGGAACTGAAAGGGAGTCGCCTTACAGAGTTTGTAGCGGGAAGATTTGCAGCGAAAGAGGCGTATTCAAAAGCGGTAGGCACTGGTATCGGGAAAGAAGTGAGTTTTTTAGATATTGAAGTGAAAAATGATGATAGAGGGAAGCCGCTTCTTATTGCAAATACAGAGCATATTGTTCATTTATCAATTAGTCATAGTAAGGAATTTGCTGTTGCACAAGTTGTTTTAGAAAGCTTGTCACGCTAGTCTGCATATTTCATATCCTTGTCTCATATATTTGAGGTAGCGATAAGGAAGGTACACCTTCCATTCATTTATAGGGGCAAAGGGGCTGAAGTGATGAAAAGGCGTCTGTTTTTAGTTCTTGTCGGTTTATTGACCGTTTTTGTGTTGGCGGGCTGTATGGAAAAGAAACAAGATGATGTTGTGAGAGATTTAGAAGCGAAAGTGAAAGGGATGAAAAGTTATCAAGCTGAAGCGAAATTAACTATTAAAACAGGGAATGAGCCTCAGGAGTATAAAGTGGAAATTTGGCATAAAGAACCTTCTTTTTATCGTGTGAATTTACAGAATGCAAAAAAAGATCAGAGCCAAATTATTTTAAGAAATGAAGAAGGGGTATTTGTATTAACTCCAGCGCTTAATAAGAGTTTCCGTTTTCAAAGTGATTGGCCGCAAAATAGTAGCCAGGCCTATTTATATGAATCACTTGTAAGAGATATTTTGCAGGATAAGAAAAACCTTACTTTCGAGAAAACAGATAAATATTATATTTTCAAAACAAAAACAAACTATCAACATCAAAATATGTTACCGAAACAAGAGATTACATTGAAGAAAAGCGATTTAACACCAGTTTCGGTGAAATTAATGGATAATGATCAAAATGTTCTTGTGAAAGTAGATTTCTCTAAAGTGAAATTCGATGCGAAATTTGATAAAGGTGCATTTGATACGAAACAAAATATGTCTAGAGCGCAAGTAGATGTTCAAACAACAGCGAAAGAAGACAAACCATTTGCTATTTTGTATCCGCGTGATACGCCGCAAGGCATGACTCTGAAAGACGAAAAAGAGTTGAAGACAGACAGTGGCAAGCGTACGATACTCACATACACTGGAAATAAGAAATCCTTTACCTTAATACAAGAAAAGGCAAAAGTTGCAGAGGCTTCGTCAGCAGTAAGTGTAAGTGGAGAGCCGGTTGATCTTGGGTTTACGATTGGTGCATTGACGAAAGAATCTGTAACGTGGTCACATAACGGAGTAGAATATATGCTCGTGTCTAAAGGTTTAGAGCCGAATGAGTTGTTAATGGTAGCTCGTTCAGTTACAGCGAAGCAGGTGAAGTAAACTTCTTAGACGTGGTGATATATGTGCACCACGTCTTTTCTTAGTTTGAAGGTGGATTTCATAAAAGAAGCATATAAAAGAATAAGCTTCGCATATCGTGTATAAGGAAGTGTATTTATGGAAGAAGCGTCATTTTACCGTGATACTTGGGTGGAAGTGGATTTAGATGCGATTTATAACAATATTACGCATATTAAAGAGTTCATTCCGAGTAATGTTGAGATTTTTGCTGTAGTTAAAGCGAATGCATATGGGCACGATTATGTACCGGTGGCTAAAACCGCATTAGAAGCAGGTGCAACAAGATTAGCAGTTGCTTTTTTAGATGAAGCCTTAGTTCTTAGAAGGGCTGGTATTACCGTACCAATTTTAGTGCTAGGTCCTTCCCCGCCTCGAGATATAAATGTAGCTGCTGAAAATGATGTAGCATTAACTGTTTTTCAAAAAGAATGGGTGGAAGAAGCCATCAAACTATGGGATGGTTCATCTATAATGAAATTCCATATTAATTTTGATAGTGGTATGGGGAGAATTGGAATACGCGAACGCAAAGAATTAAAAGAATTCTTAAAGAGTTTAGAAGGTGCACCATTTTTAGAGTTAGAAGGAGTATATACGCATTTTGCAACAGCAGATGAGGTTGAGACTTCGTATTTTGATAAGCAATATAACACGTTCTTGCAGCAGTTAAGTTGGTTGAAGGAATTCGGAGTGGATCCTAAATTTGTCCATACAGCTAATAGTGCTGCAACTTTACGTTTTCAAGGAATTACATTTAATGCAGTACGAATTGGTATTGCGATGTATGGATTATCCCCATCTGTAGAAATACGTCCTTTTTTACCATTTAAATTAGAACCGGCGTTATCATTGCATACGAAAGTTGCTCATATTAAACAGGTGATTAAAGGGGATGGAATTAGTTATAACGTCACTTACCGAACAAAAACTGAAGAATGGATTGCAACTGTTGCGATTGGATATGCAGATGGCTGGCTTAGAAGATTACAAGGATTTGAAGTGCTTGTGGATGGTAAAAGAGTACCGATTGTAGGGAGAGTAACAATGGATCAATTCATGATTCATCTTCCTTGTGAAGTCCCGCTTGGTACGAAAGTTACACTCATTGGACGACAAGGTGATGAATATATTAGCGCTACAGAGGTTGCTGAATATTCCGGGACTATTAATTATGAAATTATTGCAACGATTAGTTTCCGTGTGCCGAGAATATTTATACGACATGGTAAAGTTGTAGAAATCATCAATTATTTGAATAATATATAGAAGATCATCTAATTTGCTTCTTGTCATTTAATTGAGCTTTTTATTGATGGAAAATATGCTCTTTTTTGATGAGAAGCTTTTACTTATAATCACTTTTAATATAAGTTTTGCATAGGAATTCTTTTGTTCCTTGTTTAAAATAAGATGAAAAATAATAGAAGATGAATGTTTTTCCTGTGAATTGGAAAACATAAGCAAGGAATAAGGAAGTCTTTGCAACAGGCTCCATACAATGGTATTATTACAATAGGTGTCATATATATATTTGGGTGTGTAGTTGACGGTGGAGGTGTATTTTTGTGTCCGAATCAAGTGTAACTACTGAAATCGTGGTTCGGTTGCCAAAGCAAATGGTAACGGAATTGGACGGAATTGGAAAACAAGAGAATAAGAATCGCCATGAACTAATTTGCCAGGCAACACAACTGTTATTGCGTCAACATAAGACGAAGAAACGCTACCAACATGAATCAATGCGACGTGGGTACATTGAAATGGGAAAAATTAATCTTGGTATTGCATCTGAAGCTTTCTTAGCAGAGTATGAAGCAGCTCATACGGTAGAACGCTTAGTTAGCGGGGGGTAATATTTTGATTGTAAAACGCGGCGACGTGTATTTTGCAGACCTTTCCCCAGTTGTTGGTTCTGAGCAAGGAGGCGTTCGTCCGGTTCTTGTCATTCAAAATGACATCGGAAATCGTTTTAGTCCAACGGTGATTGTAGCGGCTATTACTGCACAGATTCAAAAAGCGAAATTACCCACTCATGTGGAAATTGATGCGAAAAAGTATGGATTTGAGAGAGATTCTGTTATTTTACTTGAGCAGATTCGAACAATCGATAAGCAACGCTTAACGGACAAAATCACTCATTTGGATGAAGTGATGATGATTCGTGTAGATGAAGCGTTACAAATTAGTTTAGGACTAATAGATTTTTAAATCGGCAGTTTAAGTTGCTCTCTTTGAAGGGCAACTTTTTTTTATTATAGAGGAGGTTACGGTTGTATATGGAAATGGTAGATAATCGACAAGCGTTAATGAAAATGTTAGTGAAAGAATTAGGCTTTACCGAAAAGCAAGTTCGTCATGTTATTCAATTAACAGAAGAAGGTAACACAGTTCCATTTATTGCTCGTTACCGAAAAGAATGGACAGGCTCTTTAGATGAGGTGCAAATTCGTGCAATCTTAGAGAGATGGCAATATATGATGCAGCTTGAAGATAGGAAAGAAGAGGTTCTTCGTCTTATTGGTGAAAAGGGTAAGCTAACCGAAGAGTTGCGCCGTCATATTGTTGCCGCAACGAAACTACAGGAAGTAGAAGATTTATATCGTCCTTATAAAGAGAAAAGAAGAACGAAAGCGACGATTGCAAAAGAAAAAGGATTAGAACCGCTAGCTGAATGGTTATTGTTATATAAAAAAGAAGATCCGGCTAAAAAGGCTATGGAATTTGTTAATGCAGAAAAAGAAGTGGAATCTGCAGAAGAGGCGTTGCAAGGTGCGCAAGACATTATTGCAGAAATCGTTTCAGATGAAGCTGCGTATCGTAGTTGGATTCGGAATGTTACTTTTAGAAAAGGTGTTATGTCTTCGGTTGTAAAAGACGAAGAAAAAGATGAAAAGAATATATATGAAATGTATTACAGTTATGAAGAACCGTTGCAGAAAGTAGTACCGCATCGTGTATTAGCGATGAATCGCGGTGAGAAAGAAGATATATTGAGAGTTTCTGTTGTTCCACCAGTAGATGAGATAATAACTTTCTTATATAAGAAAGTAATCCGTGATAACGATTCAAAAAGTGCGCATTATGTACAATTAGCGATTGAGGATGGCTATAAACGATTAATTCAATCTTCGATTGAAAGAGAAATTCGAAAAGAATTAACAGAAACAGCTGAAGAACAAGCGATACATATTTTCTCTGAGAACTTACGTAATTTATTATTACAACCTCCAATGAAAGGGAAGGTTGTGCTAGCCGTAGACCCTGCATATAGAACTGGTTGTAAATTAGCTGTAGTAGATGATACGGGGAAAGTTCTATATATCGATGTTATTTATCCGCATCCACCTGTTCGTAAATATGATGATGCAAAAAAGAAAGTTCTTTCTATTATAGATAAATATCAAGTTGAAATGATTGCAATTGGGAACGGCACAGCTTCTAGAGAAACGGAAGAGTTTATAGTAGATGTATTACAAAGTGTGAAACAGGATGTTTTCTATATTATTGTAAATGAAGCAGGGGCAAGTGTGTATTCGGCTTCCGATTTAGCTCGTGAGGAATTCCCTGATTTCCAAGTTGAAGAAAGAAGCGCGGTTTCAATTGGAAGACGCCTGCAAGATCCACTTGCTGAGCTCGTGAAAATTGACCCTAAATCGGTAGGGGTGGGGCAATATCAACATGATGTAACTCAAAAGAGATTAAATGAATCGTTAACATTTGTGGTAGAGACAGCAGTTAACCAAGTTGGTGTGAATGTAAATACAGCTTCAGTTGCATTGTTACAATATGTTTCGGGGTTATCAAAAACAGTTGCGAAAAATATTGTAGCTAAGCGTGAGGAAGATGGGAAATTTACGAAGCGTACTGAATTAAAGAAAATCCCTCGTTTAGGCGCGAAAACATATGAACAGTGTATTGGGTTTTTACGTATATTAGAAGGCGCGAATCCGTTAGATCGTACAGGGATCCATCCAGAACAATATAAAAATGTCGAATTGCTACTAAAGAGTCTAGGGTTATCGAAGAATGATGTAGGGAAACCGAACTTGCAGGAGAGTTTAGAGGGAGTGGATGTTTCTAAATTATCTCAAGAGACGGAGATCGGTGAGCCGACATTGGTTGATATTATTGATGCCTTAATTAGTCCAGAGCGAGACATGAGGGATGAATTGCCAAAACCACTTCTGAAAAAAGGGATTTTGAAATTAGAAGATTTACAGCGTGGTATGGAACTGGAAGGGACAGTTCGTAACGTTGTTGATTTTGGTGCTTTTGTTGACATTGGTGTAAAACAAGATGGTTTAGTGCATATTTCTAAATTAAGCAAACAGTTTGTAAAGCATCCATTAGATGTTGTATCTGTAGGGCAAATCGTAAAA